>NZ_JBPAOH010000029.1:0-65676 GCF_050875635.1 Tolypothrix sp. VBCCA 56010 | reverse complement strand
TTATGTTAATGCAGAGCGATGTTATGTTAATGCAGAGCGATGTTATGTTAATGCAGAGCGATGTTATGTTAATGCAGAGCGATGTTATGTTAATGCAGAGCGAAAAACTGGTTTGGGCTTCACCCCTAAATGATACTGTAGAAGAAATTATCCGCCGTCGCGAACAAGCCAGATAATATAATGACTGCTAGAGAACAATTAATTCAAGAAATTGCCCAAGCACCAGACTTTTTGGTTGAAGAGGTTTTGGACTTTTTGTTATTTTCTAAGCAAAGACGAGAGCAAAACATTAGTGTCTCTGAACCTACTAGTCCACCTGAGCAAAAGAGTAAACCTATTTGGGTAATATTTGAGGAATCCACGAGCATACTTCCAGAGGAAGTAATTTCTCAGTTACCCGTAGACGGTTCAGCACAAGTTGATCATTATCTTTACGGTACACCAAAGCAAGAATAATGAGAACAATTTTTGCCGATACCTTTTATTGGACTGCTTTACTCAATCCAAGGGATGAATGGCACATAAGGGTTATCAGTTTCAGCAAAAATCTTATCTAAGTTCGTTTAGTTACAACTGATGAGGTGTTAACTGAGTTTCTTAATTTTTTCTCTGCCTATGATATTAAAATGCGGCAAATCGCTATTGAGAGGATTCAAGATATCCTACAAAATGATTATGTGCAGGTTATCCCCCAAAGTCATGACACTTTCCTTGCTGGTCTGGAATACAGACAACGATTTGATAAACACTATAGTCTTACAGCTGTATTTCTATGCAAACGATGAAGCAATTGGAAATTACTGAAGTGCTAACTCATGACAGACACTTTAAGCAGGAAGGCTTCACCATACTATTTGAATGAACAGGCGACAAAATGCAAAAATGGCTGTCTGTAGTCGGAATTGGTGAAGATGGAGTTTTGGGGTTAAATGCGGTTGCACGCAGCTTGCTGGAGCAAGCAGAGGTGTTAGTGGGAGGCGATCGCCATCTCTCTATGCTCCCCAAAAGCGATGATCGCGAAAAGCTAATTTGGGCTTCACCCTTAAATGATACGATAGAAGAAATTATCTCTCGTCGCGGGCGATCGGTTTGTGTTCTCGCTAGTGGCGATCCGATGTGTTTTGGAATTGGGGTAACGCTGCTACGGCGAATTGCGATTGCAGAGATGACAATTATCCCTACTCCCTCAGCCTTCAGTCTTGCTTGCGCTCGTTTGGGATGGTCGTTAACAGAAGTAGACACTTTAAGTTTAGCAGGGCGCGACCCTTCTTTATTACATCCGGTAATTTATCCGAAAGCGCGTCTCCTCATCCTCAGTGAAGGCAGAAAAACCCCCGCTATTGTTGCGGAAATGTTGGTAAAACGCGGCTTTGGGAATAGCCAAATTACAGTTTTAGAACGCATGGGGGGAACTCGCGAACGCATCGTTAAGGGTAACGCTGCATCTTGGAATATCACTGAACTTGCCGATTTGAATACAATTGCGGTTGAATGTATTGCAGATTCTTCAGTTGTGCTGCTTCCGCGAACTCCTGGTTTACCGGATACAGCATATCATCACGACGGACAACTTACCAAACATGAAGTTAGGGCAATTACTTTAGCTGCACTTGCACCCATAGCGGGACAATTATTGTGGGATGTGGGTGCGGGTTGTGGTTCGATTGCAATTGAATGGATGCGGAGTGATTATCGTTGTCGAGCGATCGCCATCGAACAAAATTCATCACGATTGCGATACATTACCGATAATGCCGCTGCTTTGGGTACACCAAATTTGTGTATAATTCAAGCTGAGGCTCCTGCTGTACTTGAAGATTTAGAAGCACCCGATGCGATATTTATTGGGGGTGGTGCCACAGCAGAGGGAATATTTGATATTTGTTGGCATTCCCTTAAATCTGGTGGACGCTTGGTAGCCAATGCTGTCACCGTCGAAAGCGAACAAAAGCTGCTGCAATGGCACAATCAAGTCGGTGGGACATTAACACGCATCGCAATTCAACGAGCGGAACCCGTCGGTAAATTTTTGGGTTGGAAAGCGATGGCACCTGTTACACAGTGGGTAGTGGTGAAGTAAGGGACTTCCAAAAAATAAAATCAGCAATAAGATAATCATTTAATACTGTCAGTTGAAACCCTTTTATCTCTGGTTCACAATAGAGATAAATGTTGTGAGAGCTACCTTTAATGGCAGAACTACTTTCAAGAATTACAGTTAATCCTCGACAGTGCGGCGGTCGCCCCTGCATCCGAGGGATGAGAATTCGAGTGTCAGATATACTCGATTTATTTGCAGCAGGTCTAAGTGCAGGAGAAATTTTAGAAGAAATGCCTGATCTTGAGGCGGATGATCTGAAGGCATCACTTTTATATGCCTCACGAAAACTTAATCACCCGGTTTTAGTGGCATGACAATCTGGGTAGATGCACACCTATCCCCGGCAATTGCAACCTGGATTACCAGCACATTTGGCATTGAAGCAGTAGCCTTACGTGATCTTGGGCTAAGAGATGCTGAAGATCCGGAAATTTTCTCTTCAGCAAAAGCCCAGAAATGCGTTGTGATGACTAAGGACAGCGACTTTGTGGATCTGGTTGAGCGGCTTGGTTCGCCGCCACAAATTATTTGGTTGACTTGTGGCAATACCTCTAATGCTCGGTTGTGCGAGATTCTGAGCGAGACGTTACCTAGAGCGTTAGAACTTTTAGCGGCTGGTGAGACATTAGTAGAAATCAGCGGAGACTAACCGTGCAGGCTAACACGGCAAAATGCAGCGGACGGACGAAAGCCCTGGAGAGGTTGTGGAGGTTAGCGTTGGCGTCACTGGATTTTGTTGTGCGAATCTGTCACTGTTGAAAGCGAACAAAAGCTGCTGCAATACTGATATTTTCAGGGAAATGAACTAGACCTTTTTTATCACGCAGAGACGCAGAGGCGCAGAGAAGAATATGAGAGTATGGTCTAAATAAATGAAAATTGCTGTCAGGTTGGATGTGATCGCGCTTTTACTACAATTGTTAGCCAGAAAGCAGAATGTCCGAGCGATCGCTCTTGAGAATCCTCTTGAACTTGGATGCGATCGCGCAACAACTACAATTGTTAGTGAGGAAGGAGAATCGAAGAGCGATCGCCAGGAGAATCCTCAAAGATTGCTCCTTTTTGGATTAAGTCACGTTTTCTGGCTTCAGAAATTCCTTGATTATTTCCGAATCGAGCATTTTTTACATTGGCACGACTCAGGTCGGCACCACTGAGGTTGGCACCACTGAGGTCGGCATCACTCAGGTTGGCACCAATCAGGTTGGCACCACTCAGCTTGGCAGCAATCAGGATGGCACCACTCAGATAGGCACGACTCAGGTTGGCACCAATCAGGTAGGCATGAATCAGGTAGGCATCACTCAGGATGGCACCACTCAGGATGGCACCACTCAGGTCAGCACGAATCAGGATGGCACGACTCAGGTTGGCATCACTCAGGTTGGCAACAATCAGGTTGGCAACAATCAGGTCGGCATCACTCAGATCAGCACCACTCAGATCAGCACCACTCAGATCAGCACCACTCAGGATGGCATCACTCAGGTCGGCATCACTCAGGTCGGCATCACTTAGGTTTCGACCCTCAACTGCATGATTGACAATCTCCTGCACTAGATGCCATTTATCATTCAGTTCATCACTTTCTTCATCATCTGAACTCTCGTTCAAAATTTGAATATCTTCAACAGGAAAACCGCTTAATTCTTTTAGTTTTCCTGATTGAATGCGAGATACAAGCCGTTTGATATCCTCTTGAGAACCCTCTACAATTAATCGGATACTGCCTGCTTGAATATCTGTAATTTTTATAGTGTCTCCTGGATATGTTAGTAAAGCTAATTCCAGGGATACTTTCAAATCACTATTAACTGAATTTATATCGCCTTCTAATACAATAACAGCTTTAATTTTTTTACTTTGTTTATCTATTACAGTTACTTGACGGTGAACTGCTTGCACTTGTATCACCTCATCAGTATCAGGGCTACTGTAATTATTTCTTTCTAAACATTCTGATTTTCCTTCTTCTATTATCCCCGCAACTTCTGCCCAATTCAATTTCAGTGCCTTACATATCCTTTTAAAAGAATCAAGCTGAATAGGCTGGCATTGAAAAAATTTTGTAACTGTACTGCGAGATAAAAGTTGAGATTCCGCAAAGTTACTTTTTGACTCAAACCCTAGCCTTTTCAAGGCATTCTCTGCCCTCTCTTTACCTTGTGTAGAGGCAGTGTAAGTTATTTTCTTCTTTTTCTTGGCAAGGCTAAAGTCTGTCATAGTTTAGCTAATTTTTTATCTGCGAGTATTTGTATTTATACCGTTTCTATATAAAGATGCGTCTAATTAGCCCACGCAGGTGGGCTTTGTTCGTATAGCCCCAGGCTTCCAGCCTGAGGGGAATAAAGCGCAACATCACAACTAAGGCATAAGACAATCATAGAGAAGACACAAGTGATTTACAACACAATCATTGCCTAGTCAGTATTTCCAGGATTTGGCTCGATATTAGAAGTATGAAATTTAAATCCCAGAGCAAAATCCATGAATAACAACCTAACCCCTAATCACTCCCCAATCGAATTGAGCATTGCCCAAGAACGCTTGCGGCAAGGACGTTACAGCTTTAACCTTGCCTTGATTGCCACCACAGTATCTTTCTTTATTGGACTTGTAGGTGCTGGGCTAATTTTGTCAAATCAAGTTCCAGAAGGAACAGTTGCTGCTGCTTCCGGTTTGGCTTCAAGTGTATGTTGCATATCTCTCGCTAAAGACGCAAACGATAGACTTGACAAAGTTTTAGCAGAAATAAACGACAGCGAGAAGTAGAGGGGGGGATGGGGGGATGGGGAGAGGGGGAGAGGGGGGGAGTGGGGGATGGGGAGACAAGGGGAAAAGGAGAATTCAAAATTTAATACTCTCTCCCCCACTCCTCCACTCCCCCACTCCTCCACTCCCCCCCTCCCCCACTCCCCCACTCCTCCACTCCCCCACTCCCCCACTCCCCCCCTCCCCACTCCCCCTCATTCTTCCAACCCCAGCCGAAACAGACTTGGAAATGGCTGAAACTGAAAGTTACACTAGATTAAGAAAACAGTGACTTCAATTCTTGCTAAAAGAACAAACATAAAACTAGCGCTCAAGTATAAGCAGCAGACAAAGGGTAATTATTATGACAAATTTTCACAAAAAGGCATTAGTGAAACATCACTCCTCAAAGCGCGTAGCATTGACTGGAGCGCTAGCAGCCAGTTTAATGATGTTGCCGGGAATTTTCAGCAGTACTCCCGCATTAGCGCAAAAAGTAGAGCGCGAAACTCTAACTTATGGTAAGTTACTGGAGAAAACTGAGAAAAACCAAGTCCAGAAAGTAGAACTTGACGAAAGCGAACAAATTGCCAGGGTTTATCTTAAAGGGCAATCGACAGATACACCACCACAACAAGTAAGGCTTTTGGACGATAATAGAGAGTTAATTAACAAGCTAAAAGAAAATAAAGTTGATTTTGCCGAGGTTTCCTCTGCTAATAGTAGAGCGGCTGTTGGGCTTTTGATTAACTTAATGTGGATTTTGCCACTACTGGCGTTAATGTTATTGTTCCTCCGCCGTTCGACTAATGCCTCTAGCCAAGCGATGAACTTCGGCAAATCTAAAGCGCGTTTTCAAATGGAGGCAAAAACAGGAGTAACATTTAACGATGTAGCAGGTATCGAAGAAGCTAAAGAAGAACTGCAAGAAGTCGTTACCTTCCTTAAACAACCGGAAAAATTTACCGCAGTCGGTGCCCGCATTCCCAAAGGAGTGTTGTTAGTCGGACCTCCAGGAACTGGTAAAACTTTACTCGCAAAAGCGATCGCCGGGGAAGCCGGTGTACCATTTTTCAGCATTTCCGGTTCGGAATTTGTGGAAATGTTCGTTGGTGTCGGTGCATCCCGCGTCCGCGATTTGTTCAAAAAAGCTAAAGATAATGCCCCTTGCTTAATATTTATCGATGAAATCGACGCTGTAGGCAGACAAAGAGGTGCAGGTATCGGTGGTGGTAACGATGAGAGAGAACAAACCCTGAACCAACTGCTTACGGAGATGGATGGTTTTGAAGGTAACACCGGCATCATTATTATTGCTGCCACAAACCGCCCAGATGTACTAGATGCAGCATTATTGCGTCCGGGACGCTTTGATAGGCAGGTAATAGTTGATGCACCGGATATGAAAGGGCGATTGGAAATTTTGCAAGTCCATTCGCGGAATAAGAAAGTTGATAAGAGTGTATCATTAGAAGCGATCGCTCGCCGCACTCCTGGATTCACCGGCGCTGATTTAGCCAACTTACTCAACGAAGCCGCAATTCTCACTGCCAGACGCCGCAAAGAATCTATCACCCTTTTAGAAATTGATGATGCAGTTGACCGCGTTGTTGCTGGGATGGAAGGTACACCCTTAGTAGACAGCAAAAGTAAGCGCTTAATTGCTTACCACGAAGTCGGACACGCTTTAGTTGGAACATTACTCAAAAACCATGACCCAGTGCAAAAAGTCACCCTCATCCCACGCGGACAAGCGCAAGGTTTAACTTGGTTTACTCCCAACGAAGAACAAGGCTTACTTTCTCGTTCTCAACTGCTAGCCAGAATTACCTCAACTTTAGCAGGTCGTGCCGCTGAAGAAATTGTTTTCGGCAAACCAGAAGTAACCACCGGTGCCGGAGATGACCTGCAAAAAGTCTCTGGAATGGCACGGCAAATGGTGACACGTTTCGGCATGTCTGACTTAGGTTTACTTTCTTTAGAAAACCAAAGTGGAGAGGTGTTCTTAGGACGTGACTGGATGAACAAATCAGATTATTCTGAAGAAATTGCCGCCAAAATTGATTCGCAAGTGCGGGAAATTATCAGCCATTGCTACATCAAATCAAAAGAACTGTTGCAAGAAAACCGCACAGCAATGGAGCGACTGGTAGATTTGTTGTCAGACCAAGAGACAATTGAGGGAGATTTATTCCGCAAAATTGTTGGGGAATATACTCAGCTACCCGAGCCAACATTAGTTGTGTCTCAATAGATATTTGGGGGTTGGTAACTCTCATATCATTCCGGCAAATCACACATTACGTATTGTAAAGACGTTCCGCCGAACGTCTCTACAACATAATATTAGGAGTTACGCACTTTACAAAGAGATAGTTATGTGAATCAACGGCACGCTCACTCAGCTTCTTGGTTGAACTAACCAGAATACTGGCAATTTTTTCCACATAATCCCAAAACTGCATAAATTGATTTTCCTTACACCTATTAAGAATATAGAAGGAAAGCGCGTAGGAGTGCTTAACTTCTGTTGGGCAAATCAAGTAAGGCTTTATGCACACAATCAAAGCAAGTAAATGCGCTCGTCCTAAATATTATAGGACTTACGCAAAAACCCTTTGTAACCCTCTTTTCTTCTCTTCTCAATCGCAAAGACGCGAAGCGCGAACGAGACGCTGCGCGAACGTGTCCTTCTCCTTCTCAATCGCGGAGACGCTGCGCGAACAAAGACGGCAAAGCCGAACGTACCTTCTCCTTCTCGTGTGTCGGAGACGCTGCGCGAACGGAGACGCCAAGGGCGAACGCGGTTCGTTTTTTCATTCTTGTGCGTAAGTCCTATATTATTCGCAAGCGCGAAGATTAAATAACTTGAAATTTAACGGCTCGTTTGCTTGTGTCAGCTATAAACTAGCGGTATTTTGCTTTTTTCCTTATTCAATTGATAATCGATCGTATACCTAAATCATGTAAATTTACTTAAATTTCATACTTAAGAGGTAGAAGTATTACTATCATAGATAGAAATATCTAAAAAAAAGTAAACTAGCGTGATTAGCATTTAGCATGTATTTTATAAGTACACATAATTAGATTTATGTCAATCACCTTATAGATGTAATTTTTGGAGAGCAAATCTTAGCTATTGGAATGTACAAAGTCGTACTAAATCGCTATTTTTAAATCCATAACAAAGGAAAAAATCATGTCTATTAGAGGTGCAGGAAAACTTTTCCAGACCAGAGAACCAGATTTTGAGGCAGAGGTTGCTAAAATTGCGGCTTCAGTTTTCCCAAATACTCAGTTTCAATTATTATTTCAAACAATTGGAAGTGGTCATGCGGCTTTAGTTCTCCCAAAAGCTCAGTTTCAATTGTTATCTGAAAAAATTGGCAGTGATAATTTATGTATAACTTTTAAAGCAAAACATTTTTCCCAAAATTTTAAGTTGAGATTTTTTCCGAAAATAAGAACTCTGACTTTATCAGGATACTACAACCAAGGAATGGCTCACTTAATTTATATTCCAGATAATAATTATAATTGGTTAAATGGTAGAGGATATGAAATAACTTCTCCTGATTCTATTGGAGAAAAGTTTGAACTTTTAGCAAATAAGCTTTACCCATTTTTGCAAGAATTTTATTTTTAATAACTAATTATGATTCATAATTCATAATTAAAAAATGGGTAAAGCGCGAATTGCTCCTGTATTAATGAGCGCGATCAACTATTTAAGTGAAGAGTTCAAGTTGACACTTAAAAAGTTGACCACTAAATTAAAAATTTAGATCGGGATTGAACGCATTTAATGCGTGAATTATGAATTATGAATTAGTAATTATTTGGTCAATTAGTCTTACCAATATACCAAATCAGCCCAAAGGCGGTTGACTTTCTGTAAAAAATAGCTTAAATGGTTGATTTAGCTTTGCAGAATTGACTAAACCCATGCTGACTGATATATTGCCTTTCAGAATTGAGTTAGACACGATCGCGATCGCCGGCACAAGTTTGTGGTCATTGGCGCTATATTTAGGTTTTTCCCCAGTCAGTGAGTGGGTAATTCTGCTTCTTAATCGCTGGTTTAACTTTGCCGAGCGATCGCTTTACATGAGCAAATCAGAATTTGAAAAGACTCGTCAAGCAAGAGAATCCCAAAACGCCTTTTACGCCTCGCTTTTCAGTATAGTCCCATTTCTAATTTTTGGCGGATTATGCAACTGGGGCGTAGAACTAGGCTTAGGTCGCAGTTGGTCAATCAGCATGGGTATACTTGCCTGTATGGGTTCCGGCGTTTATGAACTAGGGCGCAGAGATGGAAAGTCCTCTGAGTAGCGAATATGACTAAACTCAGGCAGATTGTCAGCAGTTTCCAGGCTTTAGTAGTATTTAAAATGTCTCGCAAAAATAACTTGAACACTGAGCAATCAAACCAGGCTTCAACAATATTAGATTTTCTGAAAAAGCATATGGCAACTTAGGAAATAACTGAATAATTATTATTAGCTATCTGGCAATTTCTTCGCATACTATTTGGGCTAATTTTTGCGCTGCGCCGGCTTCACCTCTAACACTCCGCAATTTCGCTTGAATCGCTGCCAATTTTTCTGGATGAGCCAAATAATCTAAAACCATTTCTCCCACCTCTTGCGGTTGAAGTTTTCCCACCAATTCCGGGACTATCATTGACTGTGCCCAGATATTGGGCCATGCTAATAAACCCTTTCGCCTAAGTACCAACCAGTTAATTAACTTAGCAAAGCTGGAACCAAGTAAAGGCATATTTGCCAAAAGTCCGGGTAAACCATCCCAAGAACGCATGGCGTCAAGTTGTTGCGTTGGTAGCAAAACAATCATCGGTACGCCTAAAGAACCGAGTTCAGCAGTGTTTGCCCCGACTGTAGTTAGGCAGATACTGCATTGAGATAATAAATCATAAGCAGGCGTTTGAGTGTATAGTTCTACACTTAAGCCAGTGGCAGTTTTGAGTAGGGGCGGGGTAATCCCGCCCGTACAAAAGTTAGGAGTAATAAGAGAAGCATTGCTAAAGCCGAAGGTTTTCACAAAGGGGTTTTTTTCGGGATCGGCAAAACTAGCTAAAGTTGGTAAATCCAAAGTTGGGGCAACAGGAATGACAAACTGAACTTCCGGTCTTTTGCTGTGAATGTATTCAGCGATCGCCAACATCAAAGGCACTCCCTGTGACAACTTTGCCGCCTTCGATCCCGGCAAAAGTCCAATCAATTCGGTTTTGGGAGTGGGAGATGGGGAGAGGGGAGATGAGGGGGATGAGGAAGATGAGGAAGATGAGGGGGATGAGGAAGATATTGCTCCCTTATCTCCCTTATCTCCCTTATCTCCCTTATCTCCCTTATCTCCCCCCCCTCTCCCCCCCGCTTCTACCATCAAATCGCCGACAACGGTAAATTTATGAGCATATTTCTGGGGTACGCGATTAGCAACTTCAGATTTCATTACCCCAAAGCGGTCAATTAAACTATGCCATCTAGCTTCCCATTCCGCGTAAACAACAGTGCGATAATTCAGTTTTTTACCGATTACTACCGGGAAAAATTGATCGCCGCCGAGAAAGACTACTACACCGCGACTTCTCCAATCCCAATTTTCAAAAGTCTTTCCCCAAAGCAAAAACTGCCAAAAATGCTCTGCTGATTGTACTCGATCTACTTCTGGATAAGAACGAGCGATCGCTGCTTCTTTACCAGTAGCATTTGGGCATGGTGATAAAATAACCGAAATCCTTACCAGAGAACGGTCATCGCCCAGTTGTTGACGCAATGCCTGCACCACTGGACGCACCCAGGTTGTTACCTCTCCAGGACCATTTGAGAGTATTAAAATATCAACTGATTGCATGGTTGGTTGTTGGTTGTTAGTTGTTAGTTGCTAGTTGCTAGTTGTTAGTTGTTAGTTGCTAGTTCTTGGATGTTAGTTCCTTACACCATGCCCAATGCCCCATGCCCAATGCCCAATGCCCAATGCCCAATGCCCAATGCCCAATGCCCAAATATGAACTTTTCGTTACACAAATAGAAGTCATACTTTTCAATTTGTCAATATTTTTTAAAAAATCTTTCGTTTTATATATCGATTTGTGTCAGATAGACGACAAAACTCCCACCAAGTAAGCATTTTCTGATAAAAACAACTCATATCCATAAACAGAGGAAGTTTACCAGGAGCATATTTTGCTGTGGAAACTTCCGCCATGAGAACACGCATAACTAGGAGCTTCATAAGCATGTTCACCCACGTCAAGTCCACCATTCGACATATTGCGCCAGATAACTTACGCGGACGTAATTTAATCAAGGTGGTCTATGTCGTGCTTGAGTCCCAGTACCAAAGCGCATTGTCACAAGCGGTTCGCACGATTAACGCGCAACATCCCAACGTGGCGATTGAAATCAGCGGGTACTTAATTGAAGAACTTCGAGATCCAGAGAACTACGAACAGTTCAAGCAGGAAATCGAGACTGCGAATATCTTCATCGCCTCACTAATTTTTATAGAAGACTTAGCGCAGAAAGTAGTAGCAGCTGTAGAACCACATCGGTCAAAGCTAGACGTTTCTGTGGTCTTTCCATCTATGCCAGAAGTGATGCGCCTAAATAAAATGGGCAGCTTCTCCCTGGCACAGTTGGGACAGTCAAAAAGCGTTGTAGCACAGTTTATGCGAAAACGCAAGGAAAAATCCGGTGCAGGATTCCAAGATGGAATGCTGAAGCTGTTGCGAACACTGCCGCAAGTGCTAAAGTTCCTGCCAATGGAAAAAGCACAGGATGCGCGAAATTTCATGCTCAGTTTTCAGTATTGGCTAGGTGGTTCTTCAGAAAACCTGGAAAACTTCTTGCTAATGCTAGCTGATAAATATGTATTAAAAGATGTAGATAAACAAAATTTTGCATCTGTGACATATCAAGCGCCGGTCGTTTATCCGGATATGGGGATTTGGCATCCTTTAGCACCGACGATGTTTGAGGATGTAAAAGAATACCTCAATTGGTATACGGCTCGCAAGGATATTTCCTCAGATTTGAAAGATCCGTTAGCACCTTGTGTGGGACTGGTACTGCAACGCACGCACTTAGTTACGGGTGATGATGCCCATTATGTAGCAATGGTGCAGGAATTGGAATGCCTCGGCGCAAAAGTAGTTCCGGTATTTGCGGGTGGTTTGGACTTTTCTAAACCTGTGGATGCTTATTTTTTTGAACCGAATTCTAAAACATCGCTAGTCGATGCTGTGGTATCGCTGACTGGTTTCGCTTTGGTGGGTGGACCAGCAAGACAAGACCATCCGAAAGCGATTGAATCGTTGAAGCGTTTGAATCGTCCTTACATGGTAGCCTTGCCTTTGGTGTTCCAAACTACTGAAGAATGGCAAGATAGCGATTTAGGGTTACATCCGATTCAAGTAGCGTTGCAAATTGCGATTCCGGAATTGGATGGGGCAATTGAGCCGATAATTGTATCAGGCAGGGATGGAACAACAGGAAAAGCGATCGCCCTCCAAGATCGAATTGAAGCGATCGCTCAACGTGCTTTAAAATGGGCAAACCTCCGCCGCAAACCAAAGCTACACAAAAAAGTTGCCATCACCGTTTTCAGCTTTCCCCCAGATAAAGGAAACGTCGGAACCGCTGCTTATTTAGATGTATTCGGTTCCATCTTTGAAGTAATGAAAGCGCTGAAAAATAACGGTTACGACTTGCCAGAATTGCCAGAATCACCGGAAGCGTTGATGCAAGAAGTCATCCACGATGCCCAAGCGCAGTATAGCAGCCCAGAATTGAACATCGCCTACAAAATGTCGGTGCAAGAATATGAAGC
Source organism: Tolypothrix sp. VBCCA 56010 (assembly GCF_050875635.1). Taxonomy (NCBI): domain Bacteria; kingdom Bacillati; phylum Cyanobacteriota; class Cyanophyceae; order Nostocales; family Tolypothrichaceae; genus Tolypothrix; species Tolypothrix sp. VBCCA 56010. The sequence goes on along the minus strand of NZ_JBPAOH010000029.1, from coordinate 52,970 downwards.
GCTGACACCTTATTCTCACCGTTTAGAAGAAAATTGGGGACCACCTCCCGGACATCTCAACAGCGATGGACAAAATCTGCTAATTTATGGTAAGCAATTTGGTAACGTCTTTATCGGTGTGCAGCCTACTTTTGGTTACGAAGGCGACCCGATGCGATTATTATTCTCGCGTTCTGCAAGTCCGCATCATGGTTTCGCTGCATACTACACATACTTAGAACAACTTTGGGGAGCAGATGCGGTACTGCACTTCGGGACTCATGGTTCCTTGGAATTCATGCCAGGTAAACAAATGGGGATGTCTGGGGAATGTTATCCAGATAACCTGATTGGCATGATTCCCAACCTGTATTATTACGCAGCCAACAATCCCAGCGAAGCAACGATCGCCAAACGTCGCAGTTATGCAGAGACAATTTCTTATCTAACTCCGCCGGCGGAAAATGCTGGTTTGTACAAAGGTTTGAAAGAATTAAGCGAGTTAATTGCTTCTTACCAAACCTTGAAAGATACCGGACGCGGTGTTCCGATTGTCAACAGCATTATGGACAAGTGCCGATTGGTGAACTTGGATAAAGATATCGAATTTGCCAAAACCGATGCCAAAGAGATGAGCGCCGAAGAGCGGGATAATATAGTTGGCAGCGTGTATGGCAAGTTGATGGAAATTGAATCAAGGTTATTGCCTTGTGGATTGCACGTAATTGGTAAACCACCAACTGCGGAAGAAGCGATCGCTACTTTAGTCAACATCGCTAGTTTAGATCGTCAAGAAGAAGAAATCCTCGGTTTGCCGCGAATTATCGCTAACAGCATCGGACGCGATTTGGATGAAATTTATCAAAATAGCGATCGGGGTATTTTAGAAGATGTCCAACTGCTGCAAGACATTACCCTTGCCACCCGCGAAGCAGTAAGCGCCCTTGTGAAAGAGCAAACCGACGCAGAAGGGCGAGTTTCCCGCGTTTCCAAGTTGAATTTCTTTAACATGGGCAAAAAGGAACCTTGGTTAGAAGCATTGCACGTAGGGGCGGGGTCTCCCCGCCCATTCCCCAAAGTTGATTCAACAGCACTTAAACCGTTGTTTGAGTATTTGGAATTCTGCTTGCAGCAAGTTTGCGCTGACAACGAACTAGGCGCATTACTCAAAGGTTTAGAAGGGGAATACATCCTTCCCGGTCCTGGTGGCGACCCCATCCGCAACCCGGATGTATTACCTACAGGTAAAAATATACACGCACTTGACCCCCAATCTATCCCGACAACAGCGGCAGTTCAATCAGCGAAAATCGTCGTAGACAGGCTTATGGCACGTAACAAGGCTGAAAACGGCGGAAAGTATCCGGAAACCATCGCCTGCGTCCTTTGGGGAACCGATAACATCAAAACTTACGGTGAATCCCTAGCTCAAATTATGTGGATGATTGGCGTGCGTCCGGTTCCCGATGCTTTGGGAAGAGTAAACAAGCTGGAATTGATACCTTTACAAGAGTTGGGAAGACCGAGAATTGATGTAGTCATCAACTGTTCGGGAGTATTCCGCGACTTGTTCATCAACCAGATGAATCTGTTAGACCAAGGTGTGAAAATGGCGGCAGAAGCCGATGAACCACCATCGATGAACTTTGTCCGCAAACATGCTTTGCAACAAGCTGAGGATATGGGAATCAACTTGCGTCAAGCAGCGACTCGCGTCTTCTCCAACGCTTCCGGTTCCTACTCGTCAAACATCAACTTGGCGGTGGAAAACAGCACTTGGGACAGCGAAGCCGAGTTACAAGAAATGTACCTGAAGCGAAAATCCTTCGCCTTCAATTCTGATAACCCCGGTATGATGGACGAATCGCGGAACATTTTTGAAAGCACTTTGAAAACTGCGGAAGCGACTTTTCAAAATCTCGATTCTTCCGAGATTAGCTTGACCGACGTTTCCCACTACTTCGACTCTGACCCCACCAAGCTTGTAGCAAGTCTGCGCGATGATGGTAAGACACCAGCATCATACATCGCCGACACGACTACAGCAAACGCTCAAGTGCGGACATTATCAGAAACCGTGCGTCTTGATGCGCGTACCAAATTGTTAAATCCGAAGTGGTATGAGGGGATGTTGTCTCACGGTTACGAAGGTGTGCGCGAACTTTCCAAGCGATTGGTAAATACGATGGGTTGGAGTGCCACAGCCGGCGCCGTTGATAACTGGATTTATGAGGATACTAACGAAACCTTCATCAAAGATGAAGCCATGCGTCAGCGATTGATGAATTTGAATCCGCATTCTTTCCGCAAGGTTGTATCAACTTTATTGGAAGTAAATGGACGCGGTTATTGGGAGACTAGCGAAGAGAATTTAAACAAGTTGCGCGAGTTGTATCAGGAGGTTGAAGACCGAATTGAAGGCGTAGAGTAGGATTACATGGGCAGGCATAAAGCCTGCCTTAACAATGAGATAAAATTAAAAAATGAAATATAAATGATTCAAACGTTTCAAAATAAAGCATTAGAAAATTTGTTTAGAGAAAATTTTAATAAAGGAGTTCCTGCAAACTTAGAAAAGAAAATTAGAATTAGACTTTAAGTTATAGACTCAGCATTAATTTTAGAAGATATTAGATTACCGGGTTATGATTTGCATGAATTAAAAGGAGACAGGAAAGGAACTTGGTCAATAAAGGTATCAGCAAACTGGCGTATAACTTTTAAGTTTGAAGATGGTGATGCTTATGATGTCAATCTTGAAGATTATCATTAACTTGTGTGTTAATATGATATTGATTGGCTAGACCATGCTAAATAAGGTTAACCAAATTATTAAGTAAGAAGTATTAATTATGGATAATTGGCAAGATATTACTGATGATAGATTAGTAAGACCAATACATCCTGGCGAAGTAATTGCAGATATTTTAGATGATTTAAATATTAATACCGCAAATTTTGCAGAAATTTTAGGAGTATCTAATCAAACAATTCAGGAAATTATTAATGGTCAAAGATCAATTACAGTAGATATAGCAATACGTCTTGGTAAAGCTTTAGGAAATGGTCCAAGACTTTGGCTTAATCTTCAGCAAAAAGTTGAACTTTGGGATGCTTTGCAAAGCCATAAAGAAGAATATGAGCAAGTCATGACTTTGGTTTAGAAGAAATTGTGAATAATTTTTGAATGATTGAAATTTACAGCAATTTTCAGGTGAATGAACCAAATTTTTAAATCTCACTTCTAGGTTATTGGGAGACTAGCGAGGATAATTTAGATCGTCTGCGCGAGTTGTACCAAGAGGTTGAGGATCGGATTGAGGGCGTAGAGTAGTTGTGATGTGCGTATCGCCGACACCCTAGAAGGGTGCGGCTACACTAACGAAGCCCGCCTACGCGGGCTGAAGAATTTAGCCCACGTTCGCGTAGCGTGTCCCTTAGGACAAGGTGGGCTTTGTATGTATAGCCCCAGGCTTATAGCCTGAGGGCTACATTGATGATAATTAACAAATTTTTTATTTAAGTATAAATCCTGAGATAAGATTGTCAAACAAGTGTTAATTTTGGTTGTTCATACCAAACAAAACACATCAGGGTTTATGGTGTCTTTTCAAGCATCAGACGGCGGTTTTACTACTGTCAATTTATCACACCAAGACAAAAAAGATAAAAATCAACTGAATTTATCCGAAGTTTCCAAGATAGGCAAAACTTGGGATAAGCACCGAGCAAATGCTGATAAAATTTCCAATTATTACGCTAGTGCAAGTGAAGCTTCCTTTGAAAACTACGCATTACGAGTTAGAAGGTGTTCCGAATGGCTAGAGTTTGAATTGTTGCCCGATGAATCGGAAGATATCCTCAACTTAAAGTTATTAAATGCCCAATTTTGTCGGGTTCGTCATTGTCCGGTTTGTCAGTGGCGTAGAAGTCTGAAGTGGAAAGCAAAGGCTTATAAAATTCTGCCACAGGTTGTTGCAGATTATCCCAAATATCGCTGGCTATTCATCACATTGACAGTCAAAAATTGTCATATTAAAGAATTACGACAAACTTTGGATTGCATAAACAAAGCTTTTAAGCGTTTGACTGAGTTAAAAGCATGGTCTATCAAAGGTTGGGTAAAATCAATAGAAGTTACCAAAGGTAGAGACGGGATTTCAGCACATCCGCATTTGCATATTTTGTCAATGGTGCAGCCTTCTTATTTTAGTCATGGCTATATTTCCCAAGCCAAGTGGGTAGAATTATGGCAGCAATGCTTGCGAGTTGATTATCAGCCAGTAGTTCATATAAGTGCGATCGCACGTCATCATGACCCCAAATTACTAATTCCAGAAATTCTTAAGTATCAGATCAAAGAGTCTGATTTAATAGCGGATAGAGAATGGTTTTTGGAGTTAACCCGCCAACTGCACAAAACCAGAGCGATCGCGGTTGGAGGTATACTTAGGCATTATATGCGGGAATTAGAGGAGAAAAACCAAGACCTCATTGGCGAGAGTGAAGAGATGAATGAGGTTGATACAGGAAGTCTGCTTTTCAGGTGGGGAAGCAAGCAAAAGAAATATTATTAAAATTTAGAGGTGTATCGGCGAGGCTACCAAGGACATGAAATCCAGACTACGACAACATTATACACTAATTAGCGAAGTAGATACTCAGAGCGAATTCTACGAAAAGTCAATGAGGCTCGCTCAGAGCAAACAGGGAGAAGTTGATGAGTAATGTTTGAGTTAAACGAAATTACTTGTCCATCTTCAAGGAAATGTTGTTCATTTCCAATGCAGAAAGTACAGCATCCAATATTGACCAACACAGTAAAGGAATGAAATACTACATGATCAACATGGGGTGTCATACAACCTCCAGGACGATAATGACAGAGTAATGCACAATCCCATTCAGGGTAAATGCGATCGCCAAGTCTAAAGACCCTCTCATCCCAATTACCTGGTTTAATAGTCGGAATTTTATTTAAGATGACGCGACGCTTAAACCATTTATGGGTTCTGTTAAAAGCGTAACGGCTATTGTGCATTTGGTCCATATTTAATTGAGATTTCCACCAACTACGGAGAATAATTAAATCACGACGAACATATCCAAGATTCTGAATTAAAGGCATGATTAACTCCATACAATTATCATTTTTTCTTCAAGCGTTAGCTCAATCTGAGTGGCTTGAATAAGTACGACAGTCTGAAAGAACAGTTATCAGACTTTTCAATTTAAATTCCAGCCGAAGGCTCTTTATAAAAATAAGTGCCTTGAATAAGTACGACAGTTTTAAAAACCAGTCATCAGACTTTTCAATTTTTATCAATCCGAAGGAACTTATAAAAATGAGTGCCTTGAATAAGTACGACAGTCTGAAAGAACAGTCATATCATCATGTTTATATTGGGCGATAGCCTTCTTATAAAATATCCATTTATTGGATACCTGATAAGAAGACTAACTTCACTTGAAAGTGATAAATAATTTCGATAAAAAGTGATAAATAAAAAAATGTAAAGACGCAAAATTTCGCATCTATACAGATATATAAGATTTGTTTAGCAATTTATAAATAATAGTTAGGAGGACAAAATGACACTTCGCTATGAAATAATCCTTTACTGGAGCGAAGAAGACCAAGCATTTATTGCCGAAGTTCCAGAATTACCAGGTTGTGCTGCTGATGGCGAAACTTATCAAGAAGCACTGCAAAATATAGAAATAGTTATGCAAGAGTGGATTGAAACTGCGAACGAATTAGGGCGTACAATTCCACCAAGCGAGACAGCGGTTGATGTCCGCGTAACTGATGAATGCATTCCGAAGCGATCGCTCGAATCTTCCACAACAGGCGATCGCAATGTTTGTTAACTATTATTTTCTTCAGGGTAAAATCTCAAAACTATCGCAATGTTTAGGTCGAAATAATCTAAAATCTCGCTGATCTAAAGTCAATATTTTTTTAATACTATAGCGTTCAGCTATAGCCATAACACTTGCATCTACAAAATCAATCCGACTATCTGCATATTCATCCAAAATTTCAGCCACGCGCATCACATCTTTGTCTATCAAAGCTATTAAAGTAAATCTACTCGCAGATAGTCCTTTTAAGAAGGCTACTACCGTCGCTAAATCTGCATTGCGCCCTACTAGATAGGCTACTTCCGCTAATACTGTTTGTGGCAATAAAATTTGTTTTTGTTTTGTATATACTGTTGTAACACTACTGTGCATTGTATCTGAACGATTCAACAATGCTACAACAAAGCCCGTATCAGCTACTGCTGGGGTTTTTTCGATGTCCAACCTGATTTTTCTGTTACCTCATTTTGAAGAATATCTTCTGACTTGATAGCTAAATCAGGTGTTGCTGCAAATAAGCCAATTAATGGGTCAGACACATCATCATCAACCGTTTCTAGCAATTGGGTTTCGATGTATAATCTAACAGCTTCACTGATAATTGATTCGGGCGATTGACCTCGTTTAATAGCCAAATTTCTTACTTTTTCAAGTAAAGTCTGTTCTGGGTTCCAGTTAAATGTAGAGTCCACAAGGTAATTTCTCTGGCATTAGCTACAAATTAGATTATAACAACCAAGTGCGGGGAGTGCGTTACCGTAGGTATCGCTTTCGGTTATTATCAATATTTAAATGAAAAATATCATAAGTCTCGTCAAAACGCTTTGTTTTTGAGATTTTCTGCAAAGCGATACCTATCGGTGAGCTTCTCTACGAGAGGCTGCGCCAACGCTAAGGCACTTTCTCTTCCACAACAACCAATTGCTTTATTTTTGAGGTTTTCTGTAAAGCGATCGCTCACTCTTTCACAACAAATAATCGCTTTGTTTTTGAGGTTTTCTGCAAGGCGATGTCTAACGACAAGCCCTTCTCCTGACGGAGACGCTGCGCGAACGGGTTCGGGAGTTCGCAATCGACGGGAAGCGGAGCCACTGCGGTGGACGGGTCTCCCGGCATAAAGGAGCCAGCGCCGTGGGCGGGTCTCCCGACTTGAGGCGACTGGCGTCAAGTGGCGTCCAAGACTGCGACTCCCTCACCGCTGCGCGTCTACGCTCACTCTTTCACAACAAATAATCGCTTTGTTTTTGAGGTTTTCTGCAAGGCGATGTCTAACGACAAGCCCTTCGGCTTGGTGCAGTCGCTCATGGGGGAACCACGCCACTCTCCTCAACGCGGCGGCAGTCGCTACAACGGGGGGAACCCCACGCCAGTCGCCTCAACGTTCGTGACCTCCGCACAGCGCTGGCTCCGCAACGCGCTGCCTTGGGAACCCGCGCACGGAGGTGGCTCCCCAAGACCGCGCTGCTTCACCGCTGCGCGTCTACGCACCTCTCTTTCACAACTGGCATACGCATTTGTTATTTTTGCGATCGCATTTGCTATTTTTGCGATCGCATTTGTGATTTCGGCGATCGCATTTGCTATTTTGGCGACCGGATTTGCTATTTCGGCGACCGGATTTGCTATTTTGGCGACCGGATTTGCTATTTCGGCAACCGGATTTGTTATTTTGGCGACTGCATTTGTTATTTTGGCGACTGGATTTGTGATTTTGGCGACTGGATTTGTTATTTTGGCGATCGCTGTTACTAATTTATCTCGAAACAACGGACAGATACAAATAATTGGGTAAAAATACAGACAAGCTTTTTCACAAGTTCCTTCAGTTGTAGCAATTACAGTCACTCAACCTACCCAAATAGAATAGTTATTATAGGGCACGCAATATGCTTGCCTTAATCCCTCATCTAAAATCGGACTATGAATGCTTTAACAGTCAACCTCAATCCTATTTTTGAAATAACAGACGAGCAATTTTTCCAGTTATGTCAGATAAACGAAAATCTCAGATTTGAACGTACCGCTACAGGAGAATTAATCATTATGCCACCCACTGGAGGAGAAACAGGAAACCGTAACGGTAGACTAACTCAACAATTGTTTAATTGGGCAGATGCAGATGGTACTGGCATCGCTTTTGATTCCTCTACTGGGTTCAAGCTTCCTAATGGTGCAAATCGTTCTCCTGACGCTTCTTGGATAAAATTAGAAAGATGGAATGCATTAACTCAAGAACAACAAACCAGATTTTTACCACTTTGTCCTGATTTTGTTGTTGAGTTACTTTCACCGACTGATAGTTTGAGAGAAACTCAAGAAAAGATGCGAGAATATCGAGATAATGGTGCGCGTTTGGGTTGGTTAATTAATCGCAAATCTCGGCAAGTAGAAATTTCTCGCATTGGACAAGAAGTTGAAGTATTGGAATCTCCTGTGAGTTTGTCTGGGGAAGATGTGCTGCCTGGGTTTGTGTTAAATTTAGAAGCAATTTGGTAGATTATAGCGATCGCAAGGTAAATGAAACCAGGTGTTTATGGTCAACAACTAGAATTATTTCAATTATTTCAACCTGTAAATGTCATAAGTAGCAAATCTAAGTTTACGTTTGTAGACTTATTTGCTGGTATAGGTGGCTTTAGAATTCCCCTAGAATAGTTAGGAGGAAAGTGTTTAGGCTACTCAGAGATTGACAAAGAAGCGATTAAAGTTTATCAAAACAATTTTATTAAATCTGATAATGCAGACGAAGTTTATTTAGGAGATATTACCCAGCTAAATCAACTACCTTTTGAAATAGATGTATTAGTTGGTGGAGTTTCCTTTGGCGAAAGCTTTGCTAACAATAATTTTATAATTTTAATACGCATGACAGCTATTAGTTCTAAAAGTCGCGCCGAAATTAAAGGCTATTTAGAGGGATTTCTTGATGGACTTGTAGTGAATATAAAGGACTTTCAATTGTCAAACCCGATAATGCAGCAGAGTATTGATATCGATTTTCAGCTAATATAGTTATTATAGGACACGCAATATGTTTGCCTTAATTCCTCATCTAAAATCTGTCTATGAACGCTTTAACAGTCAACCTCAAATCAGTGCTTGAACTAACAGATGAGCAATTTTTCCAGCTATGTCAAGCAAACCGTGATTTGAGGTTTGAACGAACTGCTACGGGAGAATTAATAATTATGCCACCAACAGGGGGAGAGACAGGAAACCGCAACGCTGGATTAACTGCTCAAGTTTGGATTTGGAATGAGCAAAATAAATTAGGTAAAGTTTTTGATTCTTCTAGTGGTTTTAAACTTCCTAATGGTGCAGACCGTTCACCTGATGCTTCTTGGATAAAATTAGAAAGATGGAATGCATTAACTCAAAAACAACAAACCAGATTTTTACCACTTTGTCCTGATTTTGTTGTTGAGTTACTTTCACCGACTGATAGCTTGAGAGAGACTCAAGAAAAGATGCGAGAATATCGAGATAATGGTGCGCGTTTGGGTTGGTTAATTAATCGCAAGTCTCGGCAAGTGGAGATTTCTCGCATTGGGCAAGAGGTTGAGGTGTTGGAATCTCCTGTTAGTTTATCAGGGGAAGATGTTTTACCTGGGTTTGTATTGAATCTGGAAGCGATTTGGTAATAATACCTTTACTCAGAGATGATAGTGTTATGTTTGCTTAGTGGATTCAAAAATTTGGGCGATCGCCTGAGAAAAAAATACTCAAATTATCAGTTTATCCAACACTAAAGTAAATCAACGGTGCAGTATCCAAGCCTACAATTGCCCCTTGTAACTGAACTATCCATTCCATGAGTCGCGTTCCTGATTGACATATTCTTGAGCATCAATGCCATTCCAGATTTCTTTACCCAACCCGCGCAATTCAAGAATGCTACGCTTTGGCTTAGGTGTTAATGTAACTTTTCGACGAATTGACTTTGATAAATCCTCAATTAACCGTATTTGTTCATCAGGGGTGAGGCTTTTGGCTAGACGGCGTACTTCGTTATATGTAGACATAGAATTTATCGTTTAATTGTCTTGTTCTAAATTCAATATACACAAAGCGTGTCACATTGTTTGGTAAAGATAATTTTTATTAAACAATATCTATTTAATTCGCAGTCCCATGATTACTAAATCGCGTTCAATCCCGTCAAGTTGTGCGACTTGAGGTAAGTAACCCCAACGTTGAAAGCTGAATTTTTCAAACAGTTTTAAACTAGGTTGATTGTGGGCAAAAATCAAACCTAATAAAGTGTTTAAACCCAAACTAGGACTTTGATGAATTGCTTGTGCGAGAAGTTGCCGTCCCAAACCACGCTGATGATATGCAGGAGCAATATAAATACTAATTTCCGCAGTGGTATGGTAAGCAGGTCGCCCATAAAACGATTGGAAACTGAGCCAGCCAGCAATTACACCTTCTACTTCTATTACCCAAATTGGGCGGATGTTATGCGATCGCCCACTAAACCAAGTCAGCCGACTCGCTACAGACACCGGCTCTAAATCAGCAGTTGCCATGCGGCTAGGAATTGCCGCATTGTAAATCGCTACAATTGTTGGCAAGTCAGTTTCAGTGGCATGGCGGATAGTCATTGCAGCCGTCTAGTAAGAAAATATTTAAGAATAATACAGCCTTAGAAGTAGCAATTCTACAGCTGTGTCAGAATTTAATCACACAACAGCACTTTTATTCGCTAAAACGATGCAGGCTCACATTTAAAAAGCAATTTGTGCTTTGCTTAAATATGCCTGCGATGACTCAGTTTTCTCCTGGCTTTTGAGAATTATTACTTTTGTGTAAACGAGCCGCCAATGCCTCTTGATAAGCCTTAACTGCCTCAACATGAGTCTGTATTGCGTCCATCTGCCCCTGTAAATACTCTAAATATGCTTCTGTTGAGTAGCCCTCTTCGGGAATTTTCTCTGCCTTCAAATGGTTTTCCTGCGCCTGCTTTTGGATACTTTTTCCTTGCGCTTCGATGCGTTTGCCAAGTTCGATATCCGGATGCTCACCCTCTTGTAAAGCCTTACCCACTTCTTCAATTGATTTTCCATGCTCTTGTGAAGCAAGAGCGTGTTTCTCTGCGGCTTGTGCAGTCTGTTGTGAAATTTTATGCATGATACAACTACCTAATATTATTTATTTATTTTGTAGCGGCGAATACGCTAATTAGTTAACACTTCAATCTTCCGTATTCAGCTATAATTATACTTATAATTCACTAAAAATAATTCCTCCTTTAGAAACATCTGTTATAAATAATCTATCTTATTTTTATCTTGTTATTCATGAGGTAACTAACTACAACTATAGGTAGAGGTTAGTGAAAGGATCTTTTTGTCATATATGTCATTACAAGCAAGATTTAATTTTATTTACATCACTTGACTGAAGTAAATTATTATGCCTAGTAATCTTATTCAGACTGATAATAACGAGCCGAAAAATAATCTGCCCGTAGAAGTAGAATTGGCTATTTTAGTTGGGAAAATAAAAAATAGTATCTGGTTTTTCGGTATTCCGTCTTGGGTTTTTGGAATCAGCGATAGAAGCCTTGCTGCATTAGCTGACGGGTATTTATCTCCCATAGAAATCCTCCAGCTATTGACAGCCTCATTCTTGTTTTTTAGTTGGCTGTATTTGCGACCGGAGACAAACTTAAACGGTGATGGAACTGAAGGATATCTATGTCCGAGTCAAGTTGGCAACTTTGACTTAAAGAAGCGACATATGATTAGCCAAGAATACATTTTACCTTTTCCTTATCTTTGCCAAATCTATCATCTCTTGAGCTTAAAGCATTTAGAAACTGTTCACAAGTTTAGCTTGAATAACTTAAAAGTTATTAATGTCAGTCATGTAGAAGCTACAGATATTGGAGGAATAATCAAATTTAAAACAGTTTTAGATTCTCCAGTAAATGCTTTGAAGATTTGGAGACAACCAATTGTTGAGGTGGATTTAATACTGCACAATCCTTATACTGTAGAACTGAGCATTCCCGTTTACAATAACAAGAGAATAATTGTTATCTTTAACGTCTTTCCTTTAACGGATAAAGAACATCAATTCTTTATAGATATTTACAGCGATTTAGAATGGAATAAACCAATATTGCAAATAATGTTGCATTTTGCTGCGTGTTTAACATTGTTTGAAGATTTACCTTATTTACGTGCTTTAGCTGATAAAAATGTAGAGCGTTTATTTTCTTCAAATAAATCTGCAAGTCACGAAACTATGTGGCTGTTTAATAGATTCACTGAGCTATATGGTTCAAAGAGCGAAACTACAAAGTTGATTGAGGGAGGGGAGTAGGGAATGGGAAATGGGGCATGGGGCATCGGGCATTGGGCATGGGGATCTGGGGAGAAATATTTCTTCTTTCTTGCCCTTTACCCTTTACCCTTTTCCCTTTCCCCCTCTTTCTTGCCCAATGCCCAATTCCCCATTCCCTACATTTAATTAAGCTCGTGCTAGTAAGGGAGCAGCAGCTAGTAAGGTTTTGGTGTAGGGGTGTTGAGGATTGGCAAAAATCTGTTTTGTTGCACCTAGTTCGACGATTTTACCACCATTCATGACGGCGATACGATCGCATAAAAATCTCGCTAACCACAAATCATGAGTGATAAACAAATAAGTTAAATCAAACTCTTCTTTTAGTTGCAACATCAAATCCAGCACTTGCGATTGCACGCTAGCGTCTAACATACTCACCGGTTCGTCGCAAATCAACAGTTTGGGACGAGTAATTAAAGCACGTGCGATCGCTACTCTTTGTTGTTGTCCACCTGATAAATCCGATGGATAACGCTGATAATATACTTCTGTCGGTTTTAAACCGACTTTCTCCAACATTAACAGCACTTGTTGTTTTGCTTGTTCCGCATCGGTGATATGATGAATTAACAAAGGGTCAGCGATACTTTGTCCTACAGTCATCGCTGGATTCAGACAAGCATGAGGGTCTTGAAACACCATTTGCATTTGTCTTCTGGAAGAGCGAATTTCTTGACTCGATAAGTTAGTTAAATCTTTTCCGAAAAACTCGATTTTACCACCAGTGGGACGAATTAATTGCAAAATTGTCCGCGACAGCGTACTCTTACCGCAACCTGATTCGCCAACTAATCCGAGAATTTCTCCCTGATATAATTCTAAGTTAATACCATCGACTGCTTTAATTGTCTGAGTTTGCGCTTTAAATAGGCGTTCAATAAAGCTGGGTTCTATATTATAGTGTTGCTGTAATTCCGTTACCCGCAAAATTGGTGATTGGGAATTGGTAATTGGTAATTGGTAATTTTCCCCACTCCCCACTTGCAACTCCCCACTTTCTAACTCATCCACAGATTGAATGTGCAAAGCTGCTTGCAAAAGCGATCGCGTGTATTCGTGTTGTGGTTCTCTAAATACAGATTCGGTAGCACCCTTCTCTACCATTTTCCCGTCATACATCACCCCAATGCGATCGCAATATTCTGCTACCATTGCCAAATCGTGAGAAATTAGCAACAATCCCATATTCTCTTCACCGCACAATCGGGTTAATTCTTGTAAAATTTGTGCGGAAACCGTGACATCCAAGCTGGTTGTCGGTTCATCGGCAACAATTAACTTCGGGTTGAGAAGTAAAGCTAAAGCGATCGCTACTCTTTGCCGCATTCCCCCGCTAAACTCGTGAGGATACTGATTCCAGCGAGTCGCAGGAATTTTCACCTTTTCTAAAGTGGCGATCGCTCTTTCTTTCGCTTGTTTAGTTGATAAACTAGGTGAATGCGCCTTCAAAGTTTCTAAACAGTGCTTGCCGATTGTCATCAACGGATCTAGCCGTGTCATCGGATCTTGAAAAATCAGCGCTACCGCTTCTCCGCGAAATTTTCGCAACTGATTCGGATTTAAATCAAATACCGATTGCCCTTGAAACATCACCCGTCCTTCAATACGGGTAGATGAGGGTAATAAGCGCATCGCAGCACGTCCCAAAGTTGATTTTCCACAACCTGATTCTCCTACCAATCCCATTCTTTCACCGGGTTGGAGAGTAAAAGAAACATCATCAACCGCCCATCTCGGCTCTTCATCACCACCGTGAGGATAGGCAACGCGCAGATTTTCGATTTGGAATAAAGCTTCATTCATATTTTATCATTTGGCGCGATCGCTACCATAAAGAAAGAAATTTCAGATAGTGTATCAGATTCGTAAAAGTAGGTGTTCTCTTTTCGTAGTGAGCGATTCATCGCTCAATACAAGATTCCCGACTTCTTTAAGAAGTCGGGAATCTAAGGTATATTAGACAGCTTATTCCCCTTGGCTGTTTCTCCCTTGCATTTGAAACGCGAATTGCTGCTTGAACTTTAACATCAAAATCAGGATCGTCTAAAGTCGCAATCACGTTGCGTGGACGTGTACTAAGTCTATCTAGATATGCCTGAAGTGCCATTTTGTCTTGACGATGTTGGAGAAAGTATTGTCTCAATTCTTCATCGGACATATCAGCATAATTAATCTGACTCATCAGAATACCTCTCCATTCGGTGCAATCTGATAGCAAACACGATATAAGCTTTCTAATTGAGCTTCAGCAGGCATCCGAAACACTGACTGTACACGTCGCCTATTTTACCATTCGTCCTAGTATTCTTAGGAATGAGCGCAAAACTAACTTCTTGTAGGGGACAATTCATGAATTGCCCCTACGTAAATTCAATGGTGACGGCGATTTTTTGCGTAAGTCCTGATTATGTAAAAAACTGAACAAACCCCAAGCTAAGTGCTGACAAATGTCAAATTTTCCACACTTAGGCAGATGAAATATATTATTCTTATGGGTAATGTTTCTTTACAATAGAAACAGAGAAGGTAAAAGCGAGAAAAAAAAACTTATTGCCAATTTGACCTTTTTATGCTTATTCTTGTTGCAGTATTGCTTCGCAGTATTGCATGAGAGTAGTCAAGCGATCGCTAATTGTCTGGAGTCTAGCTTGAGCAGTAGCTGGTTGCCTCGCTCCTTGGAAAAACATTACATCCAATTCCAACAAGCGCAGTTGCTTGCTCATCTCGGTTAGATAAGACTGTTCCCTTGAATTATCAGGCATCTGAGTATCTTCCAGAGCCAAAGGCACAATCTGCTGCTGAAACATTTGCTGCAAAGATGCCACACGCAGCCGCAGTCCGGGCGCATTTAGTTCAGTACTCGTGGTATAGTCACGTAATTGCTGGAGCAACATTGCGAATGTGTGATACTTATGGCGATTTAGAGACATTAAATGCTTCTTGAGATACTATTAATGTCAAGATTTTTTTCTTCTAAAACAGACTTTTTAAACTTTTATTATAATTACTCGCCTCAAATGATGCTAGGGGGCTGCACGCTGCCATAATTCCATTTTCCCAACTATGATTGTTGACACTCAAACCGGATAAGATAGCAATTCTTCTTGCCAGCAAATCGTTCTAACACTGCTTTTACCGCTTACTAATTAAGGCAACAATTAGGCGGCAATGGCATTGTCAGAGTACATCCACTTAACCACAGATTACCTTAATTTCGATTTTATGAGCGGTATACTTATAAATTCCCCAGTTGAAATCACCCTTCCGGATTGGCTAAAAAAATGTTTACAAGAGTCATCCGCACTTAACGCCCAAGAAGATGACAAAAAGCGTTATGATACAACTTTGATTTGTCGAGCATTTAAATTTGCTTACGAGTTGCATCAAGGTCAATACCGCAAATCGGGAGAACCATATATTTGTCATCCCGTAGCTGTAGCTGGATTGTTACGCGACTTGGGGGGAAGTTCTGCCATGATAGCAGCGGGATTTCTCCATGATGTCGTCGAAGACACAGATATTACAATTGAGCAAATAGAAGAGCATTTTGGAGCAGAAGTTAGACAATTGGTAGAAGGTGTTACCAAGCTTTCTAAATTTAACTTCAAAAGCAAAACCGAAAGCCAAGCTGAAAACTTCCGACGAATGTTTTTGGCAATGGCACAAGATATCCGAGTAATTGTAGTGAAGTTGGCAGATCGGCTGCATAATATGCGAACTTTGCAGTTTATGTCAGAAGAAAGTCGTCGCCGCAACGCCCAAGAAACGCGAGATATTTTTGCTCCCTTAGCTAATCGGTTGGGGATTTGGCAAATAAAATGGGAATTGGAGGATTTGGCATTTAAGTATCTCGAACCAGAATCTTTTCGCCAAATTCAAACACATGTCGCCGAAAAACGAGCAGCGCGAGAAGAAAGACTGGAGAAAATTACGAAAACTTTGCGCGATCGCTTGCAACAAGCCGGTATTGAAGTCATCGATGTCAGCGGGCGCCCGAAGCATCTTTATAGTATTTACCAAAAAATGCAGCGACAGCAAAAAGAATTTCACGAAATTTACGATTTGGCTGCATTGCGAATTATTGTTAAAACCAATGAAGAATGCTATCGCGCTTTGGCTGTAGTTCACGATGCCTTTCGCCCAATTCCTGGTAGATTTAAAGACTACATCGGACTGCCCAAACCAAATCGTTACCAATCGTTGCATACTGGTGTGATGGGTTTTACAGGTCGTCCTTTGGAAGTGCAAATCCGAACGCAGGAAATGCATCATATAGCCGAGTATGGAATTGCTGCTCATTGGAAGTACAAAGAAACAGGTGGTTCTAACAACATTCAGGCAACGGCACAAGATGAGAAGTTCACTTGGTTGCGGCAGTTGTTGGAATGGCAAAGTGACCTGAAAGACGCTCAAGAATATCTGGAAAGCATCAAAGATAATTTATTTGAAGATGATGTTTATGTCTTCACCCCTAAGGGGGATTTAGTTTCCTTAAGTCCGGGTTCCACAACAATAGACTTTGCTTATCGGATTCACACAGAAGTAGGAAATCATTGTGCGGGGGCGCGGGTAAATGCAAGAATGGTACCATTATCAACGCGCTTGCAAAATGGCGATATAGTCGAGATTTTGACGCAAAAGAACAGCCATCCAAGTTTAGATTGGTTGAACTTTGTGAGAACTTCTGCGGCGAAGAATCGGATAAAACAATGGTACAAGCGATCGCGCCGTGAAGAAAATCTTGCTCGTGGGCGAGAGTTGTTAGAAAAAGAACTCGGTAGAACAGGTTTTGAAAGTTTGCTGAAATCAGAAGCAATGTCAGCTGTAGCCGAAAAGTGTAACTATCATAGTGTGGACGATTTATTAGCGGCTTTGGGTTACGGTGAAATTACCTTGAACTTAGTATTAAATCGTTGGCGAGAAATAGTCAAAGCGCAACAACCTGCAACAAACGTCATAGAAATTACATCAATACCTTCACCTAAAGCTTTGCGAGACGTACCAGCAATCAATCGCGCTAGCGATTCGCCAATTGTTGGGGTAGAAGGATTAGTGTATCATTTAGCTGGATGTTGTACGCCAATTCCCGGAGAGTCGATTATTGGTGTAGTGACGCGAGGTAGGGGAATTTCCATCCATCGCCAAGGATGTCATAATTTAGAGCCAGTAGAGTGCGATCGCTTAGTACCAGTTAGTTGGAATTCAGCCAGGGAAAATCGGAATCGTCCGCAAACCTACCCAGTGAGTATTCAAATTGAAGCGCTGGATCGAGTGGGAGTATTGAAAGACATTTTATCACGCTTGAGCGACCAAGGAATCAACGTCCGTTACGCTCAAGTAAAAACCGCTTTTGGACAACCAGCGTTAATGGACTTGGGGATTGATGTAAGCGATCGCTTTCAACTCGAACAAGTATTTATCCAAATCAAGAAAATGAGCGACATTCTCAACATTCGTCGCGTCGGTCAAATCGACGAATAGCCTAATTCGTAGGGTGCGTTACTTCGTTAACGCACCACCGTAGTGACGCGATTTATCGCGTCCTTCTTTTTCCATAATTATCATCTCCCCGCTTTCATCCATTCAGTATAATCACTAAAAAACTTTTAACTTACGTATTAGATTTACGTAACTTTTCTCATCTATTTTCATTACCAGTAAAGTTACATTGGACAGATTCTAAAATTATAAAGATTTTATAAATCATGTCCAAACTTCTGGTAACTCAATATCATACAGAAGTAGAAAAAATAATTCAATATGGTGGTTCCCGCAAAGAAACATCAATAAGAGTTGCCTTCCAAAACTTACTTAACGAGTATTGCAAACCCAGAGATTTTCAACTCATCCCAGAATTAGATTATAAAACTCGAAACGGCAAAATAGTCTATCCCGATGGCACAGTAAAAGATGCATTGCGTTTAGATTGGGGTTACTGGGAAAGCAAAGACCAATATGACAACTTAAACCAAGAAATTGATAAAAAATTAGCAAAAGGCTACCCAGATAGTAATATCCTGTTTGAAGACTCGCAAACAGCAGTTTTGATTCAGGGTGGAAATGAAACCTTGCGCGTTTCCATGAGAGATGCTGACGCGCTAGATGGAATTATCACACATTTTATCAACTATGTTCGCCCAGAAGTTAAAGATTTTCGCGAAGCAATTGAAGTATTTAAAACAGACTTACCAACTATTTTAATTGCATTGCGAAACTTAATAGACATTCAAAGCGAAACCAACGCAAATTTTCAAACAGCAAGAGCGAAATTTTGGCATATTTGCAAAGAATCAATAAATCCGGAAGTCACTTTATTAGACATTCGGGAAATGATGATTCAGCACATATTGACAGAAGATATATTTATCAACATCTTCAACGAATCTCAATTTCATAAAGAAAATAACATTGCGCGTGAATTACAACAAGTAATCAACACCTTTTTTACAGGTAACACAAAAAGAAATACCCTCGGCACAATTGAACGTTACTATAAAGTAATTAGAAGAACTGCTGCGAACATTTACAACCATCATGAAAAGCAGAAGTTTCTCAAAGCGCTTTACGAGAACTTTTACAAAGCATATAATCCCAAAGCTGCGGATAGATTGGGTATCGTTTACACACCAAATGAAGTTGTGCGCTTCATGATTGAAAGTGTAGATTACTTAGTTCACAAGAATTTTGGTAAGTTGCTTGCTGATAAAGATGTCGAAATTTTAGACCCAGCTACCGGCACCGGGACTTTTATTACTGAGTTAATCGATTATTTACCCAAAGATAAACTCGAATACAAATATAAGCATGAAATTCGCTGCAACGAAGTAGCGATTTTACCTTATTATATCGCCAACTTGAATATTGAATACACCTATAAACAAAAAATGGGTGTATATGAAGAGTTTGATAATATATGTTTTTTCGATACACTTGAGCATACATCATTTGCAGGCAAGCAAATGAATTTGTTTGCCATGAGTGTAGAAAACACAGAAAGAATCAAGCGACAAAATGAAACTGAGATTTCTGTAATTATGGGCAATCCACCTTATAATGCCAAACAAGATAATTTCAATCAAGATAATGCCAATCGTAGTTATGAAGCGATAGATAAACGTATCAAAGATACTTATATCAAATACAGTAAAGCGCAGAATCGGATTGTTCTATATGATATGTACACTCGGTTTGTTCGATGGGCATCTGACCGTCTAGGCAAAAATGGTATTGTTGCTTTTGTTTCTAACAATTCTTTTATCGATGCTATAACTTACGATGGATTTAGAAAGATTGTAGCTGAAGAATTTAATGAGATTTATATTATTGATTTGAAGGGTAATGCTCGCACAAGTGGAGAAAGACGCAGAAAAGAAGGTGGTAATATATTCAGTGATGAAATTAGAGTAGGAACTGCCGTTTACTTTTTAGTGCGAAATGAGAAGACTGAAGGATTTAAGATTTTTTATAATGCAATTAAAGATTATGCTAAAGCAGATGAAAAGAAAGCATATTTGATTTCTCATAATCTTAGGACTTTGAATTTTACCCATGCTATACCAGATAAACAGCATAATTGGGTTAATTTGACTAATAATAACTTTGATAATCTTATACCTTTAGTTGATAAAGATGTAAAAGCAGGTAAAGCACAAGAAGCAGTTTTTCAATTGTTTTCCAGAGGCATTGCAACTCAGCGAGATGAATGGGTTTATGACTTATCTGCCGAAAATATCTCAGCTAAAATGAAGTTCTTTGCAGAAATTTATAATAGTACACTTGCAGGTTTAAATAAGGTAAGCATTGATATTAAATGGGACAGAGAACTAACGAAATATTTGGAAAGAAGGATAAGCAAAGATTTTGAAGTAAAAAATATAAAAGAAAGTTTATATAGACCTTTTTTTAAAACACAGCTTTATTTTGATAAGCATTTTAACGGCATGACTTATCAGTGGTTTGATATTTATCGGGAAAATGATTCACAGAATAAATATATAGCTTTTTCAGCTTTGGGCAATACGAAGCCATTTCATTGTTTAGCTACTAATTCAATCATTGACTTACACCTGACCGGAGATTCTCAATGTCTTCCCCTCTACCGTTACGACAAAGACGGAAACCGACACGACAACATCACCGACTGGGGATTGAAACAATTCCAAAATCATTACAACGACACCACAATTACCAAACTAGATATTTTTCACTACACCTACGCAGTCTTACATAACCCCGCTTACCGAGAAAAATACGAACTCAACCTGAAACGCGAATTTCCCCGCTTACCCTTCTACGATGACTTTCAGCAATGGGTTAACTGGGGTAAACAGTTGATGGAATTGCACATCAATTATGAAACTGTCGCACCCTATCCTTTAAAACGAATTGATTTACCTTTGGGTAAAGATAGAAAAACCACACCCAAAGCGAAACTAAAAGCTGATAAAATTAACCAAAGCATCATTTTAGATGATGTCACAACTCTAAAAGATGTCCCCAAACTCGCTTGGGAATATCACTTAGGCAATCGTTGCGCTTTGATGTGGATTTTGGATCAATATAAAGAAAAGAAGCCAAAAGATCCAACTATTGCCGAAAAATTCAATACTTATCGCTTTGCAGATTATAAAGAACAGGTGATAGATTTACTACAACGAGTCTGTACTGTCAGTGTGGAGACGATGCAGATTATTCAACAGATGAAAAGTGAAAAATAAAGACAGAATATTGTGAATTTACATAAATATTGATGCAAATGATGTTATTTTATACAATGAGCGTCCCAATGAAAATACCCGCACCCTAGAAGGGTGCAGCTATACGAACTAAGCCCACCTGCGTGGGCTAAAATTCTTATAGCCTGCGGAGGCAGGCTTTGTTCGTATAGCCCCAGGCTTCCAGCCTGAGGGCGATTTTTCCCCAAATATAATCGTATTTTTATGATATATGAACTGCCATTGATAACAAGCGATCGCCTATTATTACGACTAGCGACCACATATGATATACCGCAAATTATAAACTACTTCACAGAAAACAAAACTTATCTTACACCATTCTATCCTCAATGGAACGAAAAATTTTTCACACAAGAATATTGGCAGATACAAGTAGAGATAGATTTACAAGAATTTCTCAATGACCTAGCATTAAAATTATTTATTTTTGCTCAGTCAGAACCAACAACAATTATCGGCAATATTAACTTTCGTAACATTATCCGGGGAGCCGCTCAATTTTGTTCTGTAGGATACAGTATTGCCGAAACTGAACAAAGTAAAGGTTATATGACAGAAGCACTAAATGCAGCAATTGAATATGTCTTTCAAGAATTAAATTTACACCGAATAATGGCAAACTATATGCCTCACAATCAGCGTAGCGGCAATTTGCTAAAAAGGCTAGGATTTGTTGTTGAAGGATATGCGAGAGACTATTTATTAATTAATGGACAATGGCAAGACCACATTCTCACGAGTCTGACAAATCCTAACTGGCAACCTTAGAAAGCAAAAAATAAACATTTAAATCAAGATTTTTTCAAATGTAATACTAAATCCCAAATCTAAAATCCAAAATCGTATAAGATGCACCCATTCGCCTAAATTAGGCTTTAATTAAAGAACTTGCAGTAGACTTTGGTTCAGCCAGTCCTCATACCAATCATAAAAACTTAAAGGTTCCTGTTCTTCTTCAGATGATTGAAAGTCATCTGGATCGTCAGCATGGAAATAATGACAAAAATTCAAAGTAGCAGGATAAATTCCACAATCATTAGTCCGGTCATCTATCCAGATTTTTCCTTTTTGTTCTCCAGTAATAACTAACATAGCGTAAATACCACAACCATAATGTGCAATGGTGATAGTTCCCTGAACAAATTGGCTGTCAAAGTATAGGTTGCTTTCAGAATCGGCATTGTCTTTCATCATCAAACTTAAATCATTCCACGCTTCTTTTAAGGGAAATGCTTTGCACAATAAACCTTCATTTTCTTGACTCGGTATTGCTGTTATTTCACTTTCATTTTCCAAATCTGGTAGTCTGTATAAACCGTATCCTGGTCCAGTGCCACCATTACCAACTTCTAGCAAAAAGTTTCGATATTCACAGGGAAGCCGAATATTGTATTTAACTTCAAAAGCTTCAATTTCAGCTTCCTCCAAGCAAGGGTTGAATTGATATTGGTGTGATTCTGAGCCAAAAATTTGAAATGTTGTATCTAAAATTGCTAATTGAGTCAACTTGTTTCTTATTTGCCAAAGTTTATCCATTCTGCGCTCCAGATTTTAAAGGTGGCGCTGCCATAGACAAATTTTAGCGAGCCTTGTTCAATTAAAGCTAACAAAAGTGCTGTCATTTCCCACCAGAGGTAGTATTAAAGAAAGAATATACCAAGTTTGGCTCGTAATGACTTTGGCTGAAACTGAAAACGACGCTTCTAACAATCCCTTTGTTGCTCTCAACTACGAACCAGCTTTAGAATCTCTAGGGGATGACTACTACGACGAAGTTGCAGCAGCAGAATTTCCCCAACACATCCTGCGCTGGCGTAACGACGCACTTCTGCCGCGTTTGGGACTAAATCCTCAAGCAGTAACAGACGAAGATTTTATCGTCGCCTTTGGCAAATTTGAAGGGCGCAAACCTTTGTTAGCGCTGCGTTACCACGGCTATCAATTCGGTGAATACAATCCCGGCTTGGGTGACGGCAGAGGCTTTCTCTACGGGCAAGTACGCGGCACTGATGGCGAATTGTACGACTTTGGCACAAAAGGTTCTGGGAGAACGCCCTACTCCCGTGGTGGAGATGGAATGCTCACACTCAAAGGCGGTATGCGGGAAGTTCTCGCGGCAGAAGCGCTGCATTATATGGGCGTGCGAACCTCGCGCTGTTTGAGCTTGGTTGAAACAGGTTTACCTTTGTGGCGCGGTGATGAACCTTCCCCGACTCGCTCATCAGTAATGGTCAGGATGAGCAAATCTCATATTCGCTTTGGCACTTTTGAGCGACTGCACTATCTTAAACGTCCAGATTTAACCAAAAGGCTTTTAGACCACGTAATTGAACAGTATTACTCACATTTAGTCGCCACACAAGATAAATACGCTTTATTTTATGCAGAATTAGTTAAGCGCGTAGCAGAACTAGCAGCGCAATGGATGGCAGCGGGCTTTTGTCATGCGGTCTTAAATACTGACAATATGTCGATTACGGGTGAGAGTTTTGACTATGGACCTTATGCATTTATTCCGAGTTACGATCCGTACTTTGTCGCTGCGTATTTCGATTATTATGGGCGCTACTGCTACAGCCATCAACCGTTAGTTTGCAAGTTGAATTTAGAAATGCTGCAAGAACCGTTAAAAAGTGTTTTTGCTCAAGATGACATGGAATTTGGGCTATCAACTTTTGATGAGCATTATCATAATGAATATCGCTCTTTAATGTTGAAAAAATTGGGTTTTGAGCAGTTGCCTATATCAGATGCTGAAGAACTTTTAAAGGCAACTATTGAATTCTTAAAGATGTATCCAGTTAGTTATCACCACTTTTTTGCGGAAATGGCTAGCAGCTTTTCTACCAAGTGGGGAGATAATGCCAGCGATATTCTTAGAGATTCTGAGATTGGGCAATCTTTAGGAGCAACAGAGTTATTTGTCAATTGGTCTGGTATATATCATAGAATTTTGACTAATTTAACTCCAGAAGAGGTAGAAAAAATTGGTCAGTGTCTAACTCGTTATAATCCGCAAACGCCGTTATTAAGACCTGTGATTGAATCTATTTGGGAAGCGATCGCTCAGGAAAATAATTGGCAACCTTTTTATGAGTTACTTGAGAAAATTCGGTCGGGTCAATAAAAAATCGCCCTCATTTGACCAAAAAACCCTCGTAGAGACGTTCCACCGGAACGTCTCTACAATCGTGAAAAATATTTTTTCTCGTTCCTTACCTCTGGCAAAAAACGAGGTATGATGGGTTTTTCTACTAAGTCCAGTAGAGAATGCGACCTTGAGGAAAACGCCGTCGAATCTCGCTTTCAAAAAAGCGGCGCAGCATCTTCATTGTGTCACCGTCGTAAACATACTTTGTGCCGCCAAACTTGTTGCGTTTAACGCTGCGTGTCGCTTCGTCCATATCCAGCTTTGATTGAGGATACCAAGTTTGTAGTACCTCTTTTGACCCAGGTGTGAAGCGGTGGGAAATTAATTCAAAAGTCAAGTCACAATCAAAATCTAATGCTTCACTGATAGAATCAAATAAACGAGTATAATGTGCTTCCCAATCGTCTATAGGCATAATTGGGGCAATTACCAACCCCACCGGATAGCCGCCACCACCTTTTGACTGAGGTAACGCCAAGCGCCGCAAGGCATTAAGCCGGGAAGCTACTGGTGCGGTGCCGCCCTCAAATCGACCGGAAACAGGCGCAGCATTGACACTCATCCTCATGCGCGTATGACCGTTGTGCGGTAAGTCGAGTAAATTATCTACTCCGTCAAACTTGGAAACAGTACGCAGATATCCATTCTCCCGTGTGCCAAAGTAGCGAATGCATTCAGCGAGGCTGCCTGTCAAATGCTCAATACCCAAGGGGTCGGTATAGCAGCTAACTTCAAAACTCGTGGCTTTATTCGGTTGCTCGTATGCTGCGAGATTTTGCAATATTTGCGGCAAGTTGGCAAAGACGCGGATAACTGGCGGACCTTGCAAACTACCTGCAAGATAGCAGTATTGACAATGTGCCGGACAACCTTCGGCGATATGAAATTGCCAATCGGCGGAAGGGGGGATGGGACTAAGTTTGAAAGAACTGGGGGGTGCGGTGACGACTGCGAGAGTACGCTTGGCAATATCATAAGTGTCGCGATCGCTCTCACCCCGCAAACCAGTCAGGCGATTTCGCGGCAACTCTTCTACAGGTAAATTAAGAGACTTGAAGCGCTGTAATATCTCCTGCCCATAAGATTCTTCTAAGGCTGCGGGTGTAAATACTACGCGATCGGGCATCCACAAACGAGGCTGACGCGCAACTTGATTATCTGCAATTGCCTGCATACTATCATCTCCGTATTGCTTGGCACTAAAAATCACTGACAACAAAAGGGCGGTTCCGTAGTTGGCGAAACGCCCATTATAAGAACGTTGGTTGAAAACCTTGTGGCTTTAGCCCAAGGATGAAAACCGCAGGCAGTCTTCAGGCTGCCGATTTGGTGGTAAGATAATCAATGTGGCAGGGTAATCAACCACATTAAAAACCCAATTGCTACCTAACTCGTAGACGCTGCACCTTGACAATTGAAGATATGGAGTTCTATTCCACAGTTCTAGTTCCACCCAGGAATAGGTAAAATCTTCATGGGAACTAGACGACCAGCTTTGTACAGACGCGACCGGTCGCGTCTCTAACAAACAAATTTTGGAGTCATCCAACTACGGTAGGGCATACCGAAAGTAACGCTTGGGGAGAGAACCACCTATGGCTTAGATATCGCAAGGGCTTTAAGTTAAGTGGACTCATTGAACCAAGAATCTCCGCGCATTTATGCCGGAGAGTGTCAATTAACTAATTCTCTAAAACTTGGCGGATGCGCCGCTCCAACCGTTCAAGATCCAAACCGCCTTCATCACGACTGATCCGCCGCACAGTTGAGTTAACGTTGCCTAAATCTACCAATAAATCTTGGAGAATTTCTTGCTGTTGACGTGATTGAGTAACTTCTCGCGGCTCCTGCACCAAATCACGCACGATGGTGTCTTCAGCCCGCGAAGCGATAACTGGGTCGTTTTGCCCCTGTAGATGAACAAAAGTTCGCCGCCCAGGTCCGCGCTCTTCCTCAATTGGTACTACTGCTGTTACCTGATCTGAGCGCACGTATTTTCCGAATCCCAGATGGACTAGCACTGATGACTGTATTTTCATGTAGAAGAGTGTTTTTTTTCTGACTTACTTATATTTTAAATTGAAGTTAAACGACCTAACATCTATAACTAGAACGGGTTCTACCCAATGCACGAGTAGTAGTTTCCCGTTGCAAATCCTCATATTATTTCTTTGTGATTTTGCGCTTTATCGCCCTCAGCATAGAATGCTGGGGCTATACATACGAAGCCTGCCTCCGCAGGCTATGAGTCTTTAAGCCTGCGGAGGCAGGCTTTGTTTGTTTAGCGATACCCTTATAGGGTATTGCTACGCTCCGCAGCGATGCTCCCATAACTAAGAAACATCCTTTGGTTGATAAACTGCACCAAAACTATGGTCAGTATTAATCTCGATAACTAAATCAACTGATGTCGGCATTGTTACCAACGGCTTGATGAATAATTCGGGATGAAGAGAACGCCAAAAATAATAAACAAATTGCTCTATTTCTTTTTCGCTCATGCCTGATTTACCAGCAGCAATCATCTGCTGTTCCGCTTGGAGCCGCCATTCTAAAGAGCATCGGTAATCTTTGGGATACAGCACGATTAAGCTGTCCAATCGCTGCCACAGTGGTAGATAATCACTTAATTGGCGATTCATATCACGAGCAAATGCTTTATCTTCATCTGTAATAATTGGTGGCGGTGCAGTATCAAATGCTGCGGGGTTGATGGGTTGCACGCCAACAAACCAACCTTCAAATAATACAATATCTATACCTTCGACAATTTCTGGAGTGATTCTATCACCCGCACCGCCGCAAGCAGATTTATCAAAGCGGGGAACTGCTACTGGATTTTGTAACTGGCGAATTCGATCTAATACAGTTAAGCCTAAGTCTATATCATGGGTTCCTGGGGGACCGCGCCAAATTAAACGGGGGTCTTGCTGTGTTAATTTCAGGCGATCGCTATAAGTTTTGTATAAGTCATCTAATGATAAACTCAGCGTGTGATATCCCAACTCTTTCATAATCAAGCTGAGAACCGCGCACATTGTCGTTTTCCCGGTTCCCTGTCCTCCTAAAATTCCCTGTATAAATGGACGCTCCAACTTTTGGCGACGCGATGCTAGTTGCATTGCCAAAGGTAGCCACAAATCCCGCAACACATCTAACATCGCGTCGGCTTGACGATGCAGGCTAGTTTCGCAAAACTCGCTAAAAGCTGGGTAGACAGATTTAAACAGACGTAATTGGTCAAAGTCGGGCATTGGGCATTGGTAATTGGTAATGGGTAGTGGGTAGTGCTTAGTCGTTAGTGGGTAGTGCTTAGTCGTTAGTGGGTAGTGCTTAGTTGTCCCCCTTGTCTCCCTTGTCTCCCTTGTCTCCCTTGTCCCCCCTCTCCCCCTCTCCTCACGATCCCAGCTTGAAGGCTTCGAGAAATAAACTGTAGGTGAAACCAACTTTGAGAAAGTTTAGTGATTCTATCCAGAGCGATCGCCTTGCTAAAATGCTGCTGCGATAAAATATTCTGCTGCTGACCTCGGTCACTACTACTAAAGTTCCGGCTACCACAATATCCCATTCAGCAGTTTGTCCGGCTGTGGTAGCAACTGCCGATCCCAAAAAAAAACCGAACAAAAAACTAATCAATAGCAGCGATAGTCGCCGCCAAGGATTGAAAAACCATTCTCTTAAGCGGGTAGCAATGGCATTCGATAGATTATTGAGACGAGTATTTTGCATTGACTCAGACTTTTATGGAAAAGTCAACATATCATAAAATACTTCTCTAGAGAGAATATCGTTTTGAGCATAAGTTTGTTTGAATAGTATTGTAGATGTCTATTGGTTTTTTTGGCGTAAATAAAAGATTATACATTTTGTCGTATTGAGCCAAGCTGAAAAGCTTTGTTGAGGCTACTTCCCAGCGGGTATACTTTTGCTCAAAATGACATTTTTGATACATTTTATCTGCTAATTTAAAGAGAGTCTACAATAGGCAATTTTTTTGAGTTGCTTTTTTGGATAGTAGGCTACTATTTGGGCAAGCCTAAACAAAATACTTATTTCTAATAATTATCAATATGAAATCGTCAGTGTATCGTAACGCTACTGTCGTAGCTTGTGCTTTGGGGCTGCTTGGACTGTTACTGGCATACTTTCAAGTAAGTGTGTCTTTCGAGTCAGAAAAGCCAGAAAAATCTTTTCTACCGCCTACACACAAGCCTGAAGACGAGATAACAGATTCTGCACCTGTTTTTGATAACAAGGCAGACAGCAGTAAAGAGACTGGTAATTCCGTCTTAACATATAGTAATGATAACTCGGCTCCAAAGGCGGGGGATCGAGGTAGTTTGCGAATGAGCAATCAAACAGATCAGCCTGTAAGACTGGCAATGCTGGCGCGATCGCCTCAAAAAGGCGAGAAAACTCAAACTAACTCTTTCGATGTGCCGGCGCATTGGGATTTTGCTCCTAGGGAAGGTAATGAGAAGGGGCTGATTCTTTCTTTGCCTCAGGGGAACTTAAACCTAGAGAAAGGAGATATTTTAGTGGCTTTTGCTCAGGATGGTTCCCGCCGTTACTGGGGACCATATGTTGTCGGCGAAACTTCCATACCTGTTTGGAATGCTCAAGGCAAAGAATGGCAATTAATTCTGAGTCAATAGTTTAATGGGGAATTGGGGAATGGGCAATGGGCATCGGGCAATGGGCATCGGGCATCGGGCATCGGGCATCGGGCATCGGGCATCGGGCATCGGGCATCGGGCATGGGGAATTGAAGAGGGGAAAAGGGAAAAGGGACTCATGGGAAAAGCCCATTGCCCATTAAACAATTGCCCATTGCCCATTAAACAATTGCCCATTGCCCATTACCCATTACCCATACCCAATGCCAAAGAACAAAACATAAGTAATCAACGACTATTGACTAGTTGCGGTTGACTAGTAACTATTGATTGTTATAAGAGCGATCGCGCTGCCTAGTAATTAATGACTAATGACTGATGACCAATGACTAATCGCGCTGTTGACCGATGGTTCAGCAATTTAGGAAAGCGTCCGGCTCTAGCTGTGACTTTATCGATTTTCTGGCTGATTTTGATTGGTTGGGTGGGTTATGGGTGGAATTTGGGCAGCATTGGCTTGATTGATGAGACTGAGCCGCTGTTTGCCGAAGCTTCACGCCAAATGTTCGTTACGGGTGATTGGATCACGCCGTTTTTCAATGGTGAAACTCGTTTTGATAAGCCTGCTTTGATTTACTGGTGTCAGGCGATCGCCTATGCAATTATTGGTGTGAATGAATGGGCAGTACGTCTGCCAAGTGCGATCGCGGCGATCGCTGTAACTAGTCTGTCATTTTACACTTTGCTTTTGTTTCTGGCAAGACAAGACGAGTTAGAGCATATTTCTCGCCCGACTCGACGCTGGTTAACAGCTGCTTTAGGAGCCGCTATCATGGCACTCAATCCAGAAATGATTGTCTGGGGAAGAACGGGTGTCTCAGATATGCTGCTAACTGGATGCATAGCAACAGCTTTGTTATGCTTTTTTCTGGGATACGCAAGTAAGGGAATGGCGAATGGCGAATGGGGAAGAGATACAGAAGTGAATTCTTCCCAATCCCTAAAAGCTAATCGCCAATCGCCATTTCCGAATAAGTGGTATTTAGCTTTTTATGTGCTAATTGCTGGGGCGATTTTGACTAAGGGACCGGTGGGAATTGTCTTACCGGGGCTGATTATCGCGGCGTTTCTGGTTTACGTGGGGAAGGTGCGAGAAGTGTTGCGAGAAATGCGCTTTCTCATCGGGATGCTGATAATTTTTACTTTATCGGTACCCTGGTATGTGTTGGTAATTTGGCGCAATGGTTGGAATTATATTAACTCGTTTTTTGGCTATCACAACCTAGAACGCTTTACAGAAGTCGTTAATGGTCACAGAGCGCCTTGGTATTTTTACTTTGTAGTGGTACTGTTAGGCTTTGCGCCATACTCAGTTTACTTGCCGGCTGCGATCGCCAGACTGAAGTTTTGGCAAATAAAATACTGGCGCTCTCAAGAACGCTCTCAACAACTTGCTTTATTTGCCTTTATCTGGTTTATTGTTGTCTTTAGCTTTTTCACCATTGCTGTCACCAAACTCCCCAGTTATGTTTTACCTTTAATGCCAGCAGCAGCAATTTTAGTAACGCTGTTATGGAGCGACTTTTTCTTAGACAAGGAGACAAGGGGACAAGGAGACAAGGAGACAAGGGGACAAGGAGGACGACTTGGGGGAATTTCTTCCCCTGCCTCCCCTGCTCCCCCTGCTTCCCCTGCTCCCCCTGCCCCCCCTGCTTCCCCATCTCCCCCATCTCCCCCATCCCCCACTCCCCCACTCCCCCCCTCTCCCCATTTCCCCCTCTGGAGTGGCTGGGTGAATGTAGCATTTTTATCGGCGGTAGGAGTGGCATTATTTCACTTACCTGAATTATTAGGTAAAGATCCAGCTGCACCTAACTTTCCCCAACAACTTCAACAGTTAAATTTACCGATGTTGGCGGGTATAATTTGGCTGCTTTGTGCGGTAATTATTGCGGTTTTATTATTGCGTCGTTTTTGGCTGCCGATTATCGGTGTAAATTTACTGGGATTAACGGCGTTTTTAATTGTAGTGCTGATGCCTGCTTTGTTTTTGGTAGATCGTGAGCGTCAGTTGCCCTTAAGAGAATTGTCGGCGATCGCAGTCCAAGCAAAACAACCAAATGAAGAATTAATCATGGTTGGCTTTAAAAAACCAACTGTGGTATTTTACACCCATGAAAACGTAACTTTCTTCAAATTTCCTGAACAGGCTGAAGAGCATATCCAAAACCAAGCAGCGAAGAAAGCACAACCTGCCTCAGTGCTGATTCTTTCTCAGCCGAAAAAATTGATACAAATGAATTTGCAACCAGCCGATTACAAAAATTTAGGCAGCAGTGGTGCTTATCAATTGATTAGAGTGCCTTTGAAGAGTTAGGAATTACGAGCGCGGTAGAGACGTTCCGAACGTCTCTACTGGAGTTAGAAGTTAACGCTCCTAATGTCTCAGTTGTTGCCATCGGTCGCATCAAACTTTAAGCATCGCCCAGTCACGAATAATCATCAGTATTAATACTTGACAAAATAACCATTATTGATAATTATTTTTGAATTATTAATAATGGTCATTTTCAAGTACAGAATATCGGTTACAAGCTTTGATTTCGCAGCATCTTGCTTCGCTGCTCGAAAACATAGAAAAATTTTTCAACCCTGCGTAAAAGCGGGTTATTCTCAACGCATATTCTTCTAAAGGAAACAAGGAGAACAAGCTTTATGGGAGTAAACTCGCCACCCTGGATGCTGAAACTCAATACCACAGAGCTTTTATTCCCGGATTATTCGACCAACTGGGACAATCAACAACAGCATATCTATAAAGTAAATCACACTATGGATGAACTGGACAGCAGGCTAGAACATTTGGCTCTTACCGCTAAACAATTTCCACCTAAAAGTCAGGAAAGGCAGCTTGCGCTAGGGCAACTTGCTAGTAAAATCCAGAAATCTGGAAGGCTTTTTTGTAAAGGGAGATACAGCTATCCAGAGGATGTGTATTCTGAAGCTTTGCAAGAAACATGGTTATATGTTTCTCGAAAAATCGAGAAATATGATCCTGAATTTGGTACGGTAATTGCTTGGGTAAATTTTATCTTGCATAAGCGTTTTATAGATGCTATTAGACGCTATCAAAAAAACAAACAAGTATCTTTAGATGAACCCATCGAGTTTTCTGGTGAGTCGGGAACAACACTTTTGGATACAATTCCACAACCGCAAATTCTGCCTGATGGTGGAGAAATATTACAAGAAATTTTGCAATCAGACCCAGATGATTTATTTAAACAAGAGCATATTAAAAATCATCCAGAGGCGAACTTTCAAGCTATTGCCTTACGTCGCTTGACTAAACAATCTTGGAACAATATGTCTGCTGAATGGAAAGTAGGGGTGTCAACACTGAGTAGTTTTTATCAACGCTGTCTCAAATATTTTATTCCTAAAATCCAGGAATATTATCATAAATATTATCAACATTAATCACTTTGTAAACTAATTGAGTAAAAAACGCACATCATGAATTACAGTAACGAAACATTACATTTTCAGGTTCCCTTAACTGCACAGGCTTATAATTTTGCCCGACAGTTGAGTAGCAAACAGCAAGATTCAGGTAAATCTAGGCAGATTTATTTCAATACTTTGGCTGTATATGCAGCCAACTTTTACTGTCAATATCTAGAAGTGGAGACAGATTTAGAACATAGTGATAGTTGGAATTCACTCTCACATTTGCTATTAGATGTAGCGGATTTAGAAATTACAGGTGTTGGTAAATTGGAATGTCGTCCAGTTTTACCAGAAGCAAAAACAGTTAACATTCCACCAGAAGTTTGGACTGAGAGAATTGGTTATGTTGTGGTGGAAATTAATGAAATCTCCAAAACAGCTAGATTATTAGGGTTTGTCAAAGAAGTTACAGCTGAAGAGTTACCCTTAAGTGACTTACAATCTTTAACTGATTTAATCTACAATTTACAACCTGTTGCAGAAGTTGTTTCCCCCAAACCTTCTGTAATAGAACAAGCTGTAGTACATTTGGGTCAGTGGTTGCAAAACTTATTTACATCAGATTGGCAATCTCCAGATTTAGTATTATCTCCCGCATACCGCAGCGCTATTCGTCCGAAAGTTCAAGAGTCAAATTCCCAAGAAGTTAGTGTTAGTCGAGCTAAAGTGATTGACCTGGGAATACAACTAGCATCCCACAAAATTGCCCTTGTTATTCAACTTACTACACAAACGTCGGGGTCGGTGGATATTCGTTTGCGGGTATATCCGACTGGTGACGGCATTTATTTACCACAAGGGTTGCAGTTAATTGTACTGAGTAGTGATGGCAATGTTCTGAGCGAAAATCAAGCCAGAGTTGCAGACAACTGGATGCAGCTAGAACTGGAAGAAGGACGAACTGGAGACGAATTTCAAGTAAAATTGGCTTTGGAAGATGTTAGTATAATTGAAAATTTTATACTGTAAGCCCCTCGGAGCTAACAAGGAGACGCCAATGGGGAAGTTAGTTATCTTGCAGCTACCAGAGGGAGATTTTCAACGGGGTTTTTCTTGTACAGTCCAGATTGGCTTCGATGAAGGCACTATTGAAACACGAGCGCAAATTACTGGTCGATTACCAGCTAACCCCGATATGCCACAAAAGTTAAATGATGAGTGGCGAAGGGTTTTTAATTTTAATGAAAGTCCGCGCATTAAAGCAAAACAAGCTGGGGTAACTAACTTTTCTCAAAGTAATGCAGTTAACAATTTTGTCGAATATCTCAATAACTGGCTGAATAATTCTACCTACTCAGAATGGCAGAAAATTAGGGATTTTTTACAACAGTCCTTAAATAATGAAGAAGAAATTAGGGTAATTATTCAAACTCAAGACCCTATTTTACGCCGTCTTCCTTGGCAAGCTTGGAATTTGTTTGCAGATAACTACCCCAAAACAGAAATTGCTCTCAGTCCGACTAGTTTTGCAACCCCTGGTGATTTACCTCCCTCTAATTCAAATAAAGTAAGAATCCTTGTTGTGTTAGGGTCAAGTACTATTGCAGATGGTAGTCAAGAAATTGATATTACGTTTGACCAGCAAGAATTGAAGAGGTTAGAGCAGCTTGGCGCCTTCCTGAAATTCCTCAAACAACCTGACCCACAAGAGTTACGGGAATGTCTTTGGCTTGAAGAAGGCTGGGATATTTTCTTTTTTGCAGGTCATAGTTCCAGTTCGGATGATGGTACAGTTGGGGAAATTACTCTCAACAACGCGCGCGTCCAGGGCTTAAAAATAACAGAATTATTTGAAGCACTCAAAAAAGCCATTTCTCGTGGTTTACAACTGGCAATCTTTAATTCCTGCGATGGTTTGGGTTTAGCGAACCAACTAGCTGAACTAAATATCCGTCAAATGATAGTCATGCGGGAACCTGTACCTGATGCAGTTGCCAAAACATTTTTAAAGCACTTTTTAACAGCATTAGCATGTAAAAATCAATCGCTGTATGCATCGGTACGGGAAGCACGTTTAAGACTGGAAGACTTTAACGAGCAGTATCCTGGTGCAAAATATTTACCTGTTATTTGTCAAAATTCTGCCGTCACACCACCAACGTGGGAAAAATTGCGGACTGGTGGGAGGATACATAGTGCAGACTGGGATATTAACTCTCATCTTAGCCGCGAAAATGTTAATGCTGGGCGAATTGGCAGCAGTATCTGGAATTTTTTCTTTGGTCAGCAAGCAGTGGCGACCGTGGGCAACCCTGCTCGACCAGAGAATCAACGGATACTATTAGCCGCAGTTAAAGAGGAAGTTACAGCACGGTTAAGGCAGTCGCTACACAATACCGTGCTGATTAATTTAGGTAAAGAGTCACAACCACAACAGGTGAAGCGACCTTGGGATGCTGAGATAAAAATTGGCTTAAAGCCTGCTGAACCTCTCCCAGATACCACAACAATTTTAGAAGTTTTTGACTCAGAAGAAATTGCAGGTAAACTGTTAATTTTAGGGGCGCCGGGGTCGGGTAAAACAACTACACAATTAGAACTAGCTCAAGAATTAATTAAACGTGCAGAAGAACAGTCTAATTATCCGGTTCCAGTTTTATTTAACTTGTCTTCATGGAAAGATGACCGCCTATCTTTAGCTGATTGGTTATTGGCAGAACTGAAATCTAAGTATGGTATATCAAAAAAGCTTGGTCAAGAGTGGGTAAATAAACGTCAATTGCTACCATTACTTGATGGTTTAGATGAACTTGAACCACAACGTCAAGAACTTTGTGTCCTGGCAATTAACAAGTTTTTAGCAGGCAACACTAGACCATTTTATCTAGTCGTTTGTAGTCGAATTGAGGAATATAGTAACTACGCTACTCAACTGCAACTTAACGGTGCTATTTACCTACAACCTTTAACCAATAATCAAATTTGTGATTATCTAAGCAGCATTGAATATATAGAACTGTGGTCAACGATTAGTAGTGACATAGACTTGCTAGAGTTAGTTAAAACTCCCTTAATACTCAGCATTACTGTTCTAGCATCTAAAGAAATATCTGTTGAAGAATGGCAGCGTTTGACTTCTACAGCAAACCGCCTTCAGTATTTGTTAGATGCCTATGTAGGGCGTATGTTAAGAAGAGATATTAACAGTAGGGCATATTTGAAGAACAAATCTCCTAATGCTAGAAAAACGCGAATGCATCTTGTTTGGTTAGCGAAGCAAATGCAAAGGGAATCTAAAACAGAGTTCTTGATTGAAGAAATCCAGCCTCGTTTGTTAAAAACTAAAATTGCCAAAGTCATCTATAATTGTATCGCCTGGGGAGTTATACAAATGTTGATTTTTGGACTGATTTTTGAACTAATTTTTGGGTTGATTTTTGGACATTTTGATTTTTTTGTTATGAATGGGGTAATTAATGTACTAATTTTTGGGCTGATTTATGGCCTGATTTATGGGCTAATTAATAGTTTATTTGGTGAGATAATAGAGTATAAACTTGAAAAGATAGTTTTAATTAGGTCTAATAACGATTCTAACAAAATCATTGTAAAATGGCAGATTCTTGGGCTGATTCTTGGGCTGATTCTTGGGCTGATTCTTTGGCTGATTTCGGGGCTGAATTCTGGGCTGAGTTATATGCTGAGTTATGAACAGATTCTTCTTTCGATTGCTTCGCTGATTCCTTTGTCGATTTTTGGGCTGATTTTTGGGATGATTTTTGGGCTGATTGGAGATGAAATTAAAACATTTGAAACTCTAAAATTTTCTTCTAATAATTTTCAAAATGGGCTGAATTTTGGGCTGATTTTTGGGCTAGTTTTTTGGCTATTTTTCGGGCTGAATTTTGGGCTGAATTTCGATCTGATTTTTTGGCTGGTTTCCGGGCTGGGTTTCGGGCTAATTTTTAGTTTTTCTGCTATACAAATAGAAAATAAAAATATTCCTAATCAAGGTATTTGGCAATCGGCTAAAAATACTTTAAAAGTATCAGTTTTTTATTTAGTGCCTTCTACAATATTAATCTTTTTGAATCAACGGATTTTACAAAATAATAGTTTAAATAAAGCTTTAATTTACAGCTTAATGTTTGGATTATTTTTTGGATTATTAGGAGGGATACTCAGATGTGGAACACCCGTTATTAAGCACTTCACGCTACGCCTTATTCTCTACTTAAGCGGTTACATCCCCTGGAACTACGCCCGCTTCCTCGACTACTGCACAGAGCGATTATTCCTACAACGTGTTGGTGGTCGTTACCGCTTCATCCACAAACTGCTGCAAGACCACTTTGCCCAAATGGAGTTTAAGCAGGATTAGCAAATAATGTGGGTAGGTGCCCAGTTGTTGTAAAATGGGACACATTGTAAAGTTTTGTAACAAAAACTAGCTTCTATGCCTCAAACTCGCTTCCGGACAAGCAAAAAAGTGGAATGCTTCCAAACCTGACTAATTAATATCAAAAATTTTTCCGAATTTGCGTAAAAGCAGCACTATATTTTCGCATACATAACAGAACAAGCATAAGGGGATAAATTCACTCCCAAAAGCTTCATTTCATATCTTGCAGCAATAGATTTTCCTGCCTGAAAAATAAGCTACCCATCGTGGAACGTAATTAATTAACGTCTCTACAAAATTCTTGTGCTTGATTTTATCGACCAAAAACTTCTGCTTTCAACAACTAGCAAACTACACAGCTTAATTACCAAAAAGGAAGCTCAAATC
This sequence comes from Tolypothrix sp. VBCCA 56010, assembly GCF_050875635.1. NCBI lineage: Bacteria > Bacillati > Cyanobacteriota > Cyanophyceae > Nostocales > Tolypothrichaceae > Tolypothrix > Tolypothrix sp. VBCCA 56010. The sequence continues at coordinate 16,031 of NZ_JBPAOH010000029.1, read as the reverse complement.
ATGAACCTCAAAACTAAATTATTCGCAGTTCTACCTCTTCTGTTTGGTTCCCTTCTTTTAACACCAAACCCAGCACGCGCTAACAGTTTTACCGACGACGTAGCAATACAATTAATAAACGCTCTTTACGGTGCTGGTCTTAATGGCTACGAATCAACCCATGACCCCTATGTAAATATGCTATATCATGGCGGGTCGGGCTATCTAAATATTAATCTTGATGCTGGTACATCTTATGGCATCGTTGGAGTTTGCGATCGCGATTGTCGAGATTTAGATATTACCGTCTACGATACAAATGGTAATGTTATTGGTTCCGATAGCGATCGCGATAGCACCCCAATTGTTGGTTTCACACCTCGCAGAAGTGGGACATATCGAGTCAAAGTTGATATGCCTCATTGCGGCACTGGCGCTTGTTACTACGGGGTTGGGGTTTTTGGTCGGTAAGAGAATATTTTGAGAGAAAGACTCAAGGTAACAAGAATTTAAGTTATTCCATATTTTACTTTCATTGTTTTGGTGAGTATTCTTACTCACCAAAACATTTTTTTGACAACTAACAACTAACCACTAACAACCATCACCTAAACATTTTTCAAAGCTTGATTAATCTGATTTAATAAATCTTCCATCGAGATTGATCGGGGTAAAATCTGAGTAGCGATCGCATCCACAACCGTTTCTATTGACTCCAATTTATCCTGAGTTTTTTTCTGGTTTTTCTTATGCGCTGAACTAACCTCTTGGGGATTTAATCGCTGGTCTAGTACCAAAATCGGTGGCAAATCAAAAGGCAATTGTCCTAATGTTTTCAGTGCAGCTCGCGCTTCTTTTTCATTAGAAGATTCACCTAAACAAATCAGCAATAAATCAACGCTGTGGTGGCGAATTTGTTGTAGCATTTCTGCCCAAGAGCGACCCATTGCAGCTTTCAAACCTGCTGTTTGCAGATACTGAATTAAAGCTTGAAACCACTCGGAACCGCGCTCGGCTGTTAAATTGTTGAGTGCGGAATTATTGGACGATCCATAATGGCTAATCTGCTTGCGCGTTAACTGTGGTAGATCGGGCAACATGGTCAAATCGACTACTAACAAGCTGGGTGGACAGCACATCCCAGAAGCAATTTGCAGCACTGACAATAAAGCGTCTGTTTTCCCTGTTTGACTATTCTTATCGTTGGTAAATGACGACAAGCAAGGAAATACAGAAAGTCCATCCACTTGTGAAGCTTCTAATGTCGTTGCTACATCGCAGGTAACTAATGGTAAAGCTGCCAAACGAGGGTGTTGACTGAGTTGTTGCAAATAAGCTTTTGCTTTTGAAACTTCTTTATCCAGCAAAATTACATCGAACTGCCAAACTCGCGCTAAAAGTTCTGCCTGATCTATATCATCAACTTCGATTACCCGATGTTCTCGCAGTGATGGATGGGGATTGACAGATTCTAACTCGGAATTGACCAACCGAAGAATTCGCAGTGGGGTATGAATATTGATTTTTGTATTATCTTGACTCGGTTGCTGCGCTTCTGGTGCTGCACACAACTTTTCTAAAAGTGGTGCCAAAACCTGATGCTGCACTGGTAAGCTGATAAAACCATCGGCACTATTAGCAAATGCTTGTTCTTTTTCGGCTGCTGTGGCTGTCACAATCACTGGGATGTGACAAGTTGCAGCATCTGATTTAATTAAAGTCAGCACATCCCAACCCGATAAAAGGGGTAACAATGGATTCAAGAATACAGCTTTTGGTTGCAAGCGACGGGCTTTTTCAACTGCTTCGCATCCCGATCGCGCAATCACTACCCGATAACCCAAACCTGTCAACTGCTCGGTGAGTTCTTCAATATATCGAGCTACTGCCTCAACTACTAACACTAAACGTTGTTCGCTAGCGGCAAGATTGGCAGGAGTTGAAGACACGCAGTTCCGAGAACGAGGCAATACGGGGAAACTATCCGCGTCTTCGATTTTGTGCGCTGCGGTGTCTTCTACCCCCATCTCTCGATCGCCGAAGTTTGTTTTCGGAGGACTGGGGGGTAGTAGTAAAGTAAATTGGCTGCCTTTGCCTTCACGAGAGAGAAAGCTCACATCACCACCGTGGAGACGTGCCAAAGCTCTAGTTAATACTAGCCCCAAACCTGTGCCTTCAAATTGGCGGGTGAGGGGATTTTCTAGTTGTTGAAATTTTTGAAATATTAAGTGCTGTTGATGTTCGGGAATACCTATACCTGTGTCCCAGACTGTAAAAGCAATCCAACCTTCCCAACGACTTACCCGCAGTCCAATTTCTCCACCTGTTTCGGTGAATTTAAAGGCATTGGAAAGCAAATGTACCAACATTTGCCGCAAGCGTAATTCATCGGCGATGATTTGGTCTAAACCTGGTTCGATAGTAAGGGTAAATTGATGGTCGGGTGAACGTGAAGCTTGAGGAGAGACTTTGACTGGAGTTTTACTGTTTTGAGTGTGGATGGCTTTTGCTTCGGTAGCAGCGCGATCGCATACTGCCCGAATTTTTGCCGGTGTTAAAGTTAACTCCATCTGTCCGGTTTCCATGCGGGTCAAATCTAAAATGTCATTGACCACACTCATTAAATGTCGTCCGCTTTGATGAATCAATCCCGCGTAACGCGCTTGACGCTCGTTTAATTCTCCTAATTGTCGATCTACAAGCAACCTTGATAATCCTAAAACCGCAGTCAAAGGTGTTTTTAATTCGTGACTAATACAAGCTAAAAATTCATCTTTTAAGCGATTTAATTGAACTAAGTCGGCATTTTTTGCCGCCAGTTCTTTACATAGTTGCTGCTGTTCGGTTACATCAGTTGCTAAGACTAACCACAATTCATTGCCTGTTGATTCCTGCGTGCTGGGCATCTCTAACTCCGGACTCAGGATTTTCAACTCAATACTCTCTAAGGGTATTTTCGCAAATTGCCAAACTCGCTCTTGACCATTTTGCACTTCTAAAATGCAGGTGCATATTCCTAAATTACTATCAAACAAACATCGATTTCCAGCATTAGCTTCGGCAAATATTTCCTCTGGTAAATTTTTGATTATTGGTATCGTTTTTCGCCGTGGCGACAAGCTTTTTTTAGTTATTACTTCATTCAGCGCAGAGTCAGTATTTTCTCGACAATTAAGTTTAATATCTCTAGATACCTCGTCGTCAAAGTCGTTGCATGTGTTAATTATATTGCCAATCGTGGCTGTAGGATATTCTGATTTTTTTTCTGAATTTAATATTTCTCCTACTTGTTGCCTCACTCCTTCTGGATCTTTCAATCCACCTAATTGTTGCCACCATGCTGGGTTTTGGGTGACTACTTCGCCACTACTAGTTTGCAACATTAAGGGCCAAGGCAATCGTTCCAATAACTGCACCAGTGGTTTGTGTGTATGTGGCTGATATTCTTCTTGTTTGGGCGATTGACGACAAGCTCCTGCGGGTCTACCCTTGGGAATTAACGTACTACTAGCTTTTTGAAGCTGTACAGTTTTTTTGCTGTTGTCGCGATCGCTCTGAGTTGCGTCAATTTCTACTTGTGCTAACAATCGTAACAGGCTAACTGTATCTACCAACCCCAAATATTTTTTATTTGCGTCAATTAGCGTCCAATTTAAGTTATTGCTTTCGCCACTTTCCGAAGCCAAAAACAAGCCAAATTGATCCACACTATCAGATGCGGATAATATTTGTATTGGTTCAATTAAAGCTTTATCTAATATTGAGATAGGCTGCTGTAAATCTAAAAACTTAAAATTTCCTTGGCGTTGTTTTGCCGCCAAAAATTGTGGTATTAAACGCGATGAGTACAGCAACCCTATTGGGTATTCTTGCTCATTCACCACTACGACGCGATCGCACTGTTGTTGGGCAAATATTTCTAGCAAAACTGCCAGAGTTGTTGTTTCTCTACAACTCGGTACGGTTGCCACAAAATCATTAAGCGGGTACTGTAACATTGGCATAAAACTTTGGTTGTCATTCTGACTGTGGAAGCTCCAGTATCACCACCTGCTTTAAATGTAGCCGATGGCGTTTCACAGCGAAGCAATATCCGACGTATGAAGCAAAGCGCGATCGCGCTATTGTAGTTACAATTTCAACGCCATTCTTGAATAGCAGCTCGCAAATCGATAGTGTCTGTTCTGTACTTGTGAATGAAAAGTTAACAATTATTACGGCGGTGTTAAACTAAGCCGTTCGTTACTTCAATCAAGCATCCTTAAGTGTATCCTCCTGTGTTTAAATCGAGAAAGCTGTATTCTGTAGCTAGAACAATTATGTAATAAAGATTCGCTTTTGAACCTTGAGGAATTATAATGATTTAGAATGCGACAATTTTTTAAGTTCGTTTAAGTATCTTATCAAGGAGTGAATTCCCAAAATCTATATTTCGATAGATATATACACCCCAACAAAAAATTCAACACTGCCCTTTCCACCACCAACCCTGACTCAACAACTACCATTATCTCAAAGTTTAGTAGCTGCCATTTGTTAAATAGTTAACATTATCTGTTGATATAAAACTTTACATTTGGGGAGACTAGAAGTTGACTTCACGCTCAGTCTGACTGAATGGTGCCACTTGTTATCCGTTGATAATTCTTGGTCGGCAAAACTTACCCTAATGATAAGAGCAAAGTTTCAGCACTCAATATATGTGAGGTGATTTCATACATAATTACCCATCGCCATAGAATAAGTAAAGAAATGCAAAAAAACTATATGAAAAACTTCTTGACAAATATTATGATTTATTTACATTGCCCAAAACCTCAGCAGTTTTTTAGCAGATGACGAGAGCCGACAAGCAGGCATTGTTGCAGCAACTTAAATCAGATTACCGAAAAATTCTTATAAATTACTTTACCACAGACAAAACACTGAAGGAAAAAATTGATAAATTTATCAATGCAGTATTTTGTGCTAATATTCCTGTGCCGCAAATTATAGAGATTCACATGGATTTAATTGAAGAGTTTTCCAAACAGCTAAAATTAGAAGGAAGGAGCGATGAATCGTTACTTGATTATCGGCTGACACTGATTGATGTTTTGGCTCACCTATGCGAAGCATATAGAAGTTCGATTTCTAAATAAATTGAACTAGAGCGAAGACCAGTACAAAAGTTACCGAGGGTCGAAAACGTTCTTGTAAACATGCGCGAAGCGTTCAATGCCTGAACCGACAGTGCGTAGACCAAGATCGACTTATCGCTACTTAGAACGCAATGAGTGCGTAGTTTCATTCACTATAGCCTGTACTTTTATGAATAAAGTCAGAAAGACCTATGTTCTCAAACTTTATGTAGCAGGGAACACCGCCAATTCAGTACGGGCGTTAAAAATACTCAAAAACATATTAGACCAAGAATTTCAAGGTATTTATGCTTTGAAAGTAATCGACGTACTGAAAAACCCGCAACTAGCAGAAGAAGACAAAATCTTAGCCACACCGACATTATCGAAAATTTTACCTCCACCAGTTCGCAAAATAATCGGCGACCTTTCAGATAGAGAAAAAGTGTTGATAGGATTAGATTTACTTTATGAAGAACTAACTGAAGAAGACTATTTTGGCGAATAGATTATTTAATCAACAACTATAAACTTTAGTCAGAATGGGTTTGATTTTGATTTGTTAATTTAACTAGCAATGAGTGAAAACGAGCAAACAAAGCAAAGCAATACCTCCCCTAGTGGGGGTGTAGAAAAAATTCGCACAATGATCGAGGGATTTGATGACATAAGTCATGGTGGTTTACCTGTTGGTAGAACTACTTTAGTCAGCGGCACCTCTGGAACTGGCAAAACTTTATTATCTCTTCAGTTTCTCTATAGCGGTATCACCTACTTTGATGAAGCAGGAGTATTTGTCACCTTTGAAGAATCGCCGAGTGACATTATTAAAAATGCGGCTATTTTTGGTTGGAATTTAGAACACCTAATTGCTGAAGGCAAATTATTTATTCTTGATGCTTCTCCCGATCCGGAAGGTCAAGATATAGTAGGAAACTTTGACCTATCAGCACTGATTGAGCGACTGCAATATGCAATTCGTAAATATAAAGCAAAACGAGTTTCAATAGATTCTATCACAGCGGTATTTCAACAGTATGAAGCAGTCGCAGTCGTGCGACGGGAAATTTTTCGCCTTGTTGCACGTCTCAAACAACTAAATGTCACCACAATTATAACTACCGAACGTGCCCAAGAATATGGTCCTGTAGCCTCTTTTGGGGTAGAAGAATTTGTTTCTGATAATGTAGCAATTGTCCGCAACGTTTTAGAAGGAGAACGCCGACGTCGCACAATTGAAATTCTTAAATTGCGCGGTACAACTCATATGAAAGGCGAGTATCCTTTTACTATAACCAATGCCGGAGTTAACATATTTCCACTGGGAGCAATGCGCTTGACGCAAAGGTCTTCTAATATCCGCGTATCTTCTGGGGTGAAAACTTTAGATGACATGTGCGGTGGTGGTTTCTTTAAAGATTCTATTATTTTGGCAACAGGAGCTACTGGCACTGGTAAGACTTTATTAGTTAGCCAGTTCATCCAGGAAGCCTGCCTCAACAACGAACGCTCAATATTATTTGCTTATGAAGAATCACGCGCTCAATTGTCTCGAAACGCTCAATCTTGGGGAATTGATTTTGAAGAATTAGAACATCAAGGTTTGCTGAAAATAATTTGTACTTATCCGGAATCTACCGGTTTAGAAGACCACCTACAAATTATCAAGTCAGAGATTGCTGAGTTTAAACCGGCTCGGATTGCGATTGATTCTCTTTCAGCGTTAGCAAGAGGAGTAAGCAATAATGCATTTCGGCAATTTGTAATTGGGGTGACGGGTTACGCTAAACAAGAAGAAATTACAGGTTTTTTTACGAATACAACTGACCAATTTATGGGTTCTCATGCAATCACAGATTCTCATATTTCCACGATTACTGACACAATTATCATGTTGCAGTATGTAGAAATCAAAGGCGAGATGTCAAGAGCCATTAACGTATTCAAAATGCGCGGTTCATGGCATGATAAAGGTATCCGGGAGTACAATATTACTGCCGACGGTCCAGAAATTAAAGATTCTTTCAGGAATTACGAAAGAATTGTCAGCGGAGCGCCAACCCGCGTTAGTATCGATGAAAAGGCGGAACTTTCTCGCATCGTCAAACGTTTTGAAGACAAACAGAGTTCCGATTCCTAAACTCGGCATCGTGCTATATTCTGTCGTGAGTAAAGGGTTTCTGCCGCTTGATTTTCGTGTGAGGGGACGCGGTGAAAGGACAGCAATTATTCCATAGCTTCTTGCCTGGTGTGATAGTAATATTAGCAATTCAGCCTGCTTCGGCTGAAACTGTAAAAGCTGAGAAAGTACAGCTGGCTGCTTCTGGTAATGTCTCAAGTTCCACTCATAGTGAAACTTCCGTTACAGACACGATCGATCGAGGACTGCCCAATACTGCCAGAGATAGTATACCAGAGGTAATTACATCCTGGACTACAGTTAGAGTTAAACCTTTAATTAGTAACAGTATCCCAGCAACAGTGACGGGCAAGACTGGTGTTTTAATTGGACAAAAAGGTATAGTATCCAGTTGGGTGCCGACTGAAAATTATTCTGAGTTAGCAGATAAAATTCGCTCTCGCATCGCTTTTGAAAAACAAAGCGCCATGTCTAACGACAAGCCGCTGCGCGTCTACGCATTCAAATTAGCACAAAATACACCTCCAGCTGACCAGAAAGCAACTACGTTCCCGGCAGCGTTGACTCTACATGCAGAAAAACCAGCAGCAAACAAGAAAAATCCGGCTACTGAGTTGCAGACAGTATCACAAGTTTCAACTTCTGATTCGACAGCAGCAAGTTTACAAGATAAACAGCAGTTTTGCCCCCAGAAACCACAAAACAGCCAAACCTTTTCCTTAACCGATGGGGTGATTGACTTAAAAGCCTGCCAACAAAAGAATTCTACTGGTAATTCGGTGGCTCAGACACGGACACCCAGAAGCGCACCAATAACACCGATTCCTACCCCCGCACCGGGAGGAGGAGTGCAAACACCAACACCAATACCAGTAACCCCCGTATCTACACCGGAAGTACAAATTCCCGATTACCTCAATCAAAACGCAAATCCGCTACAGTTTCCCACCAGACCAGAGGAAGTGAGGCTACAGGGAACTCAGCCGATTACTTTAGCACAAGCGCTAGAACTAGCACGGCGAAATAATCGCGATCTCCAGGTATCGTTATTGCAGCTACAACGCACTCAATATGTTCTACGCGAGGCGCAAGCTGCTTTGTTACCCAATTTTGATGTTAATGCTAGTGTAACTCGCAGTCAATCTGCTGGTAGTCAGCTTTCAGCAGAGCTACAGGAACAACAAACAGGGATTTCCCAAAATCAAGACGAACCTAATACGAATTTCAATGGTCAAGCGCAACTTTCGTACAACCTTTATACCTCTGGGAGCCGGCAAGCTGTCATTAGACAGGCTGAAGAACAGGTACGGTTTCAAGAGTTAGATGTTGAGCGTCAATCCGAAGTAATCCGGCTGAATGTCTCGACTGATTACTACAACTTGCAACAAGCAGATGAAAGCGTGCGAATTAACACTGCGGCTGTAACTAACGCCGAAGCTAGTTTACGAGATGCACAAGCTTTAGAACAAGCTGGGGTGGGTACGCGTTTCGCTGTATTGCAATCACAGGTGAATTTAGCAAACGCCCAACAAGATTTGACTAATTCAAGAGCGCAGCAGCAAATCGCCCGCCGCCAGTTAGTGAATCGCTTGAATTTGAGTCAGTCGGTGAATGTCGTTGCCGCAGATCCGGTAAGATTAGCAGGTCTTTGGAATCAAACGCTGGAACAAAGTATTATTTTAGCTTTCCAAAACCGTCCGGAATTGCAACAGCAGTTAGCACAACGTAACATTTATGAGCAACAGCGACGCGGAGCGCTTGCACAAATAGGTCCGCAAGTTAGTTTAGTTGCCAACTACAATCTGCTAGATCAGTTTAATGATAGTGTTGGCGTTACCGATGGTTATTCGGTGGGAGTGCAAGCGAACTGGAGGTTGTTTGATGGAGGAGCAGCAAGAGCAAGAGCGAATCAACAAAGAAGTAATATTGCGATCGCCGAAACTCAATTTGCTCAACAGCGCGATCAAACCCGCTTTGAGGTAGAACAAGCCTATTCTAACCTGCAATCTAATTTGCAGAACGTCAACACCGCCACAGGTGCCCTAGAACAAGCTAGAGAGTCTCTGCGGTTAGCGCGTTTGCGATTTCAAGCTGGTGTAGGTACTCAAACCGAAGTAATTGACGCTGAAACCGCACTCACTAGAGCCGAAGGAAACCGAGTCCAAGCTATTTTGGATTACAACCGCGCTTTAGCTAGTTTACAACGCTCCGTCACCTCTAGAGCGTTGCGTTAGTTAATGTTAGTGGTTGGTGGATAGTGGATGGTGGATAGTGGATAGTGGATAGTGGTTGGTGGATAGTGGTTGGTGGATAGTGGGCGTCCCCCTTGTCCCCCTTGTCTCCTTGTCCCCTTGTCTCCTTGTCCCCCCACCCCCCTCTCCCCCTCCCCCCTCCTCTCTCTTACAGCAGATTTTTTGATTCTGGGGGTCAAATTGGAATAACATAGCTGAGTGGTCAACCGCTCGGCTAGTAAAAAATAATCTCATGACTACAGTTACATCCCAAGAAATTGCACAGTTCCGTTCTCAATTGGCAGATAATCCCGAAGCGATGGAAGCACTTGACTTAATTGAGGACTGTGAGGGAGATTTAGAAGATGCAGCAATGACGCTAGCCATTAAGGCGGGACAAGAACCAGAAAGAGCAAATTCAGAATGGTTAGATGCTTTGGCGAGAAAATGGCGTGCTGTCATTTGCCAAGAAGAATTTCGAGACAACTTGCTTGATGGTTCAGTTAAAGAGATGATGAAACATCTCAAAACAATGCCGACGTTTCCTCAGATTTTAGCAACGCCAGTTTTAATTTATGTTCTTAAACAAGGCGCGAACAATTTTTGTGAACCTCTCGATTTGCTAAAGTGACGGAATGGGGAAGGGGGAGTGGGGGAGTGGGGGAGTGGGAGACAAGGAGACAAGGAGACAAAAAGACAAAGAAAATTCAAAATTTAATACTCTCCCTTTGAGCTCCCCATCCCAAGAACTCTCCCCATCTCCCCACTCACCATTCCCCTTTCCTCAGGCACAGGCATTGATTCGACAAGCACTGCTAGGCTGTTAGTAAAAGCAAAATTTCTATTACTAGAATAGTCTTGTGTATCAATGAATTACCTTGTTGCCGTATTAGGCGATCGCATCCAAGCGGAAGCTGCTTACTTAGCGTTAGAAAAAGAAGGCATAAAAAGTACTATCCTGGGTAGGGGGTACAAAAGTGCTGACGAGTTTGGCTTGATTGACCCCAACGAAGAAGCCAAAAAGCAAGTGCGGCTGATGGCTGTTTGGCTTGTGCCATTCGGCTTTTTTGCTGGTTTTACCTTCAGCTTCATCACCGGTTTAGAAACCTTTGCTTGGGCGGGTGAAATCGGCAATCATATTATTGGCGGATTGCTAGGTGCTGTTAGTGGTGCTTTGGGTAGTGTAGTTTCTGGTGGTGGAGTCGGTTTAATTATTGGTGGTGGTGATGCTTTACCCTACCGCAACCGTCTGGATGCTGGCAAATACTTGATTGTGGTTGAGGATGCTGAAAATGTTACCCGTCAAGCAACCCGCGTTTTACGTCAGTTCGATCCAGAAAATCTTCAGGGTTATGCTGACACAACAGTTAGTTAGTTGATAGTGGTTGGTTGGTAGTGGGAATTTGAAGAGGGGGAAAGGGGAAAGGGAAAGGGGGAAAGGGGAAAGAATTATTACCAATGCCTAATGCCCATTGACAACTAACAACCAACAATTAACAACCAACAATTAACAACCAACAACTAACAACCAACAATTAACAACTTTTAAGAATGTTGCCAAGAGAAGAAATTTTAAAGGGTGTTGAAAATCGAGATACTGTAGCGCGTGTAATCGATCGCGCAGAGGAAGCAATCAAAACTTGGGAAGTTGTTTTGACGGATTTTTTGTCTCCGCCAGAGTTGGTGGAAATTCAGCGCGTGTTTAGCCGTTTAACAGAGGTACAATTGGTGGCGTGGGGTGGATATCCGCAAGCTGAACGTCAAAGAATAGCGATCGCTCGCGCTGAAATTCCTTTAGATCAATCTCAAGTTGCGATCGCTGTTTTAGAAATTGCTGGAAATTTCCTCTTTGATACTGCCACTCACCGCGACTTTTTAGGCGCTATGCTAGGTACTGGCATTGTCCGCGAAAAAACTGGTGATGTGATTGTACTCGGCGAACGAGGAGCGCAGGCAATTGTTGTGCCGGAGTTGGTAGAATTTTTAGGAATGAATCTCCAACAAGTGCGATCGGTTCCGGTAAAAACTCAGTTGATTGATGTCAGCGAGTTAAAGATTCGCGAACCGAAGAAGAAAGAATTAACCACCGTGGAAGCTTCTTTGCGATTAGATGCGATCGCTTCCGCTGGTTTTGGCATGTCTCGCAGCAAAATGGTTGATTTAATCGACTCCGGTGATGTGCGCGTCAACTGGAAGGATATCACCCAAGCAAGTTCTCAAGTGAAATCAGGTGACTTAATCGCCATTCGCGGTAAAGGACGCTTAGAAATTGGCGAAATTGCCGTCACCAAAAAAGATAGATATCGCGTGCAATTGACAAGGTATATGTAATAGGGTAATGGGTAATGGGTAATGGGGCATTGCGAATTGGGCATTGGGCAATGGGCATTGGGAATAAGAGATTCTTTCCATGCCCGATGCCCGATGCCCGATGCCCGATGCCCGATGCCCGATGCCCAATGCCCCATGCCCCATGCCCCATGCCCCATGCCCCATGCCCCCTATCAACTATCAACTAACCCGCCTTAAACTGTTTTTCCAAAATATTTAGTAGAGTTTTGCGCGGAACGAACGGAGCTAATTTAGTGATTAAGTGAGTAGTAATACCGCCAATAACAGCGATAGAATCTTTCCTTTCCAAAGCTTTTAGAGATTCGCGCACTACTGCTTCTGAAGTAGATATTTTATTTGTTCTAGCGGCAAGGGCTGGGGGGAATTTAGCTACTGTGAAAAAGTTTGTCTCAACTGGTCCTGGGCAAGTAACTAGCACCCGCACGCCATATTGACGATTTTCTGCCCACAGTGCCTGACTAAAACTGACAATAAATGCTTTGCTGGCAGCATAAACAGAAAGGTAAGGCATCGGTTGAAATGCGGTCAGGGAAGATACATTAATAATGCTTCCAGAACGACGTTGCCGCATCAAAGGCAAAAATTTATGAGTTAAATCTACTAATGCGAGAATGTTTAATTGCACTATTTTCACTTGCCGTTCTCCATCTGTTTCGGCAAAATCACCATACTCTGCAAAACCTGCGTTGTTGATTAACAAATCAATTGTTAATCCCTTTTCTTTCGTGGCATTAAATAGAGCATCGGTAGCGCCAGTTTCTGTGAGGTCTAAGACAATAATATCTACTTGAATTTTGTGTTGTTCTTGCAATTGTGAGGCTAATTCCTTCAATTTTTCTTCGGAACGAGCAACTAAAACAAGATTTGTGTTGCGTTTAGCGAGTTCTTCGGCAAAGGCTTTACCAATACCACCAGAAGCACCAGTTATTAAAGCAGTTGACATTATATCTAGGATAATTTTTTCAACATTTTATAAATATTAACGATAGTGGCGCTTTAGTTTTAACCGTCTAGAGTTATATTCGCCAAACGGTGAATATAGCACTCAGTATTCTGTGTAAGTTACCAGCCGCAAGTGGGAATACTAGAATTATTAGTTACCTATAAGGTGTATGTACCGTCTTAACAATCGAGCTTTTGAAATCTTGCGTGCTGAAGTTCAAAATTGCAGTGGTGTGGATCAAGTTAGCAAAATCGAGCAGCAACTTGTAATCAAGCGCTTGGAAAAAATGCGCTTTTGTAAAGGAGATCCCGCGACTTTAGATGAATTGCGCGATACAGTGGTGGACGTGTATCCGCAATTCAGCGAAAAGGCTCTCAAGCAAGCTGCACGAGCTAATCAACCACCTGGTATTTTCAGCAAAATAAAATGGTCGGTGATGCTTTTGACAAGTGCAGCCGGGGTGATTTGGGTGGTGAATTTGCCTTTTCCGATGATTCGCCGTCCGGTTGCTGAAAAAGCACCCATCCTACTTTTACCAAGCTTTATGAGTATAGACTATCACTATCGTGGGGCGATTAACGCTGTTGAGCAAGCAGACCAACTGGTTAATAAAGCTACTAGCCTAGCTGATATCGATCGCGGTGCAGGAAAAGTTAAAGAAGCACAAAAACATCTTGACAATTTGCCAGTTTGGTTTTTAGGCTACTATCCTCAGACTTACTGCGGTTTATTTGCTTGCCGTTGGAACTTCACTTTGGATGAGTTTGAACAAGCTCGTCAGCAGGTGGCGCGGATGGATGCTAAAGTTTTTCAAGAAAAGAATGCGTTTGGGTCACTCAATAAAGGTGAACAAACGCTCGAAGGTGCAAAGCAGCAATATCAACAAGCAAAAAATGCTTCAGAGCGAGAGAAAGCGATCGCTTCTTGGCAAGCAGCAATTGATTCTTTAGAACAATTACCTAATGTAACTCTCTCAGCCGAAACCGCCGAAATCAAACTCAAAGCTTATAAACGCGACTTTGAAAATGCTCGTATCGGTACATTTATTGCCGCAGCGCAAGAATTTGACATCGAAGCCGAGCAAACTAAACAAAAACAACCACAAGCTGCATCTGAGTTATGGCAACAAGCTATTAACCGCTTGAGTGAAATTCCCCAAGAAAACCCGCGCTATCTTGAGGCACAAAAGTTACTCACCAGCTACCGGATAAAAATCGCCTCCGTTGTCGATCCGCGTAGTGGTACATTAATTGAAAGTGCCAAGCAATTTGCCTTTGCTGCCGCGAAAGCTTCACAAAATCCACCCCACAGCGCGATTGAGTGGAAGCAAGTTGAAAATTTGTGGGAAAAAGCGATCGCACAGTTAGAAAGCATCCGAGTTGAAGAACCGGGTTATCTCGAAGCGCAGAAACTACTAGCGACATATCAAAGCAATGTGGGAATTGTCCAAACTCGCTTTTCAGCAGAACAAGAATCACAAGAAATTCTCAAAGCTGCAAATCGGCAAATTCAAAATTTAATCGCTTCACCCCCAAGTGATCGCAATGTATTTAAAGCCGAAATGCAAGGTATCATCAATCAACTAAGAACTATCAAACCTGGAACAACCGCTTACGCTGAAGCACAACAGTTGCTCGCAGCAGCATATAAAAAACTCAAATAATTAGTTACAGCACGCGATCGAGCGCGAATAAGATTAGGCGATCGCGTGCTGTAAATATTTGCTGACTTCAAAAAAACTATGCTATAATCGGGAAGTTGCGAACGTATAGCTCAGTTGGTTAGAGCGCTACGTTGACATCGTAGAGGTCACTGGTTCGAATCCAGTTACGTTCATTTAGCGGTGTACATTCACAAATTAAATGTTGTGACTTTACCCATAACTTTGCCGCAACGGCAAGCTTATGCTTCCAATAAAGGGCGGCAAGGTTATGCTTCCAATTTTCCAGGTGTAGAGAAAGAAGCCAACTTACTCTGCCCTTTTAAGTTTAATAGCTTTACACTCCAATTTCACGTCGTGTTTCATTTAAAGCAGCACGAACCTGTTTGTAACGGAGATATCCAGGATGAGTCATTATTTCATACACACGAGCTTCTGAGGGGTATTCTCCTTGATTATGCAACTTAAGTACAATCTGCTTAACTTCTCTGCAAGACTGCTGTATCTTTTCTGTGTGACATGCTTTACGATAACTACGGTATTTGGCAGAAATAGCACGGCATAAATCTGGAAAGTGGCTGAAAATTGTCCGCCTATTATATCCTAGACGTGTAGCTACTTCTTTCATTGTCAGTGGTGGCTCTTTGTCGCTTCCAAGGATTGCTAGCAAAACATCTTGTACTTGATTAGAGTCGAAAAGTTTTGGAGATGCTCTTTGTGTGGGCGATCGCCGAATGGTTTTGTGTGAGATTTTCCTAAAAGATTTAGCAGCAAGTTGTTCTGGTTTTAGTAAATCTAGCAGAGATATTTCTAAGCGATAACAAATTTTGAGAAGTATATCAAGCACTGGTAAAGCTTTACCCGTCTGCCACATCCATAAAGTATTCTTCGGTATTCCCATCAAACGGGCAAACTCAGCTATATTTCCATTAGTCACTGCATTTATGACTAGACTCAAAGATTTGGCAATTTCTTCTTTTGCTGGTGGGGAGTTAAAAGATAGGGTGGAAGAAATTAATTCTCCAATAACCTCTACTATCCAAGTTTGCGAATGTAATTCTTCTTTAGATAAAGTTGAGCAATCCGTAAGTTCTGAGGAGGACTTGACAGGAAAATTCATACCTAGCCAACCACCACACTTGGAACAGTAACCAGGTCGCGATCGCCAACTTAGTAGTGGCAACTCCTGCTGACAGTGAGGACATTGCAAACATAAATATATTTTGTGTAAAGGACATACTTTTACTGAATTCATAGTCCAAAGTAGTGGTTTATAAATTACTTGTTTAGCTAAACGCCATTCTTCGTAACATACAGTACACCAAGCGCTTTGGGTACGAAACAAATTGCGCGTGGGAATAATTTCAGACCAAAATAGCAGGGTCAGCAAGTGCAAATTTTCTATAAGCGTTAGCTTCTGAACTGCTTGTACTAAATCTATTACTATCTTTCCTGTACCATTTATAGCTGTGGCACGGTCGAAAAGAGAACGTAAATCTCTACTAACCCAAGTTGCTAGTTATAGATTCAAGCGATCGCATGGGGTAAGTTAAGCAATAAAATCCCCTCCAGAGAGAAAAGTAGGAGGGGAAAATGCGCCTGGGAA
>NZ_JBPAOH010000028.1:0-65830 GCF_050875635.1 Tolypothrix sp. VBCCA 56010 | reverse complement strand
GCTTTACGTCAATGCACAAGATAAGAAATTTGAGAGCGTGCGTAAGTCCTATTGATAACCCAAGATAACCCACAACACAGGGTTAATATATTTTTGCCAAAGTGGGATGCTCCCCAGCTTTCAGCGGTTTTGTAAGTACATTTGCGGCGACGACAGCATCTTGAATCGCGTAATTAATACCAACGCCGCCAACTGGAGACATTATATGAGCCGCGTCACCAATAAGCAACAGTCCCGGATGATGCCAGCGCTTGACGCGACTGGATTCTACAGAGAGAAAAGCTACTTGTGACCAATCGTGTAAATTTTCGATGCGATCGCTTAACTCTGGTGCTATATCAACGATAGACTTTCTTAATGCTGGCAAACCCGCAGCTCGTAGTTCTTGATAGCCGCTTTTGGGAATGACAAAGCCAATTTGCCAAGAATCAGACCTGTTAAGCATAGCGAGAATATGACCGCGACCAATGCGACCTACTCCATCCTCACTATCTTCTGGTTTTTTCGGTAAGCGGAACCATAACACATCCATTGGAGGTGAGGTGTTAATTGATTCAAAGTTGCCTATTTGTCGCAATCGGGAATGCCGACCGTCTGCACCAACTGTAAGTAAAGCCCGGACTTCGTGCCAGCCACCTTGCCCCCGATAGCGGACACCTTGAATTACGCCATTTTCTTCAATTAACTCCTGTACATTAGCACCCATGACTAAGTGAAAATTAGGGTATTTTTGTGCTTCAGAGATGATGAACTCCAGGAACTTAACCTGGGGAAGCATCGTAATATAGGGGTAGCGGGTTTTGAGGTGACTAAAGTCAGCCAAGGTGACGGTAGCATTAGGACTTTGAATTTTAATTTGGCGCATCTTGTTGTGGGGCAATTGCAACAAGCGATCGCTTAAATTCAATTCCTCCATAATCTGCATCACAGACGGATGAATTGTATCTCCCCGAAAGTCGCGGTCAAAATCTTTATGTGTTTCCAGCAGCATCACCGGGATACCTTGACGCGCTAACAACAAAGCCAACACCGCACCCGCAGGACCACCACCAACAATGCAACAAGATGTGGTTTTTACGTCTAAAATGTCATGAGCAAGATTAACGGTTGGCTCTTGGACAGAATTCGAGGGTATATTAACACTCATAAACACACCTCTTAAAAGCCTTTAAATTTAAGGTAATTCGCTTTTTGTGCTAAAAGCTATTTTTTTAACTTTTCGTATTCACGAAGTTGATAGTCGATAGTTAATAGTCGATAGTTGATAGTTTATAGTTTATAGTCTAAAGATTGACCCTTAACCCTTGACAAATAACAATTTCAATAATAATTACTCGTGGCGCAAGTTATTTTAGAAAACGTTTATAAAAGTTTTCCCCCTCGGAAAGGGGAAAGTGTTGTTTCGCAAACTAAAAATGCACTCCAAAGTGACGCGACACCAGAGCATTCAGAAAATATCAACGTTTTGCGACGGATTAACCTGACTGTAGCAGATGGCGAGTTTATAGTGCTGGTGGGACCTTCCGGCTGTGGTAAAAGCACTCTGCTGCGCTTAATAGCGGGGTTAGAAGCGATGACTGGGGGTAATATCTGGGTAGGCGATCGCTTAGTTAACGATCTCCCCCCCAAAGAACGAGACATCGCAATGGTGTTTCAAAATTACGCCCTTTATCCGCACATGACAGTGTATGACAATATCGCCTTTGGGTTGCGACGCCGGAGTGGAGGACAAGGAGACAGGGGGACAAGGGGACAAGGGGACAAGGGGAGCAATTCTTCTTTCTCCTTGTCTCCCCCTCCCCTTGTCTCTTCCTCCTCTTTAGCTATCTGGGCAGAAAATCTACTGGTGAGTGTGACGCGAAAGTTACCGAAGGGACTGCGGTATATTTCTGAGAAAGAAAGAGCGGTGAATCAACAGGTGCGTTATGTCGCCAATTTATTACAAATGGAAGGATTGTTAAATCGCTTACCCAAACAGTTATCTGGTGGACAAAGACAACGGGTAGCATTAGGAAGAGCGATCGCTCGCAATCCGCAAGTATTCTTAATGGATGAACCGCTTTCTAATTTAGATGCGAAGCTGCGGGCAGAAACTCGCGCTCAAATTGTCAAGTTACAACGGCATTTGGGTACAACGACAATTTATGTTACCCACGACCAAACCGAAGCGATGACAATGGGCGATCGCATTGCGATTATGAATCAAGGACAAATTCAGCAAGTAGCTCCTCCATTGGAATTATACAACCGTCCGGCGAATCGTTTTGTTGCAGAATTTATCGGTTCGCCGCCGATGAATTTTATAGCTGTAAAATTTCAGGCTCCAGTGATTAGTCATTCTCAGTTTCGTCTCACCTTACCAGAAACTTGGGCAACTGCATTACAAAAATATGACGGGCAAACTTTAATTTTAGGTATTCGTCCGGAACATTTAAGTATAAGTTTACCAGCAACTAAAAATCTGCAAGTCGAAGTGGATTTAGTAGAAAATTTGGGTAACGACACTTATCTTGCAGTCAAACTTTTAGAACCAAATCAAACTACTTCTACAAGCAATTACCTGCAAGTGCGAGTACCACCAGACCGCACTATACGTATTGGCGAACAACTATGGTTATCGCTAACACCAGATAAAATACACTTTTTTGACTCAGAAACTGAAGAAGCGATATTTCCTAAAAATCCATCGCCATCTTTGCCATTTGAAAAATAAAAATTAGGGATTGAAAATTAAAAACATTTTTTCCCTTTTTCTGAGTTTCAGACTTTAGACTGAATCTGACTCTCGATAAGGTAGCTATGCTGAAGCAAGATCGTAAACCTCTGCCCTCTAGAGGCAGCGCTGTGAAAGTGTTTTCACATATGCACCTACCGTGGTTAAGCGCGATGCAACTGCCGTCGTGCCAAGCGCGAACCTTCGATTGGCATCTTATCAAAAATGATAGATATTTTTTGATTAAGTAGAATGTCAATTTTACTTTCTACCTTTTTTTGTGTGCATTATATGGATGGTTCTATCAGACAAAGGAGATAGTTGGGCAGACAAACATACCAGACAATAAAGGAGAGTAGAGTGTTAAAACATGACATCATTGTCATTGGAGCTTCCGCAGGTGGTTTGGAAGTGATGAGAAAGCTTCTTGCTCAATTGCCTGACAACTTCCCCGGCACGCTCTTCATTGTCTGGCATCTTCCAGCGGAGTCTCCGAGTATATTGCCCGAAATACTTGATCGCGTATGTCCGCTGCCGGTAGCACACGCGATCGACTTTGAGCCGATCCAACCCGGTCGTATTTATGTCGCTCCCCCAGATCGCCACCTTGTTGTCGAACCGGGTTATGTCCGGCTAACTCGCGGTCCAAAAGAAAACCGCTTTCGTCCCTCAGT
Source organism: Tolypothrix sp. VBCCA 56010 (assembly GCF_050875635.1). Classification (NCBI taxonomy): domain Bacteria; kingdom Bacillati; phylum Cyanobacteriota; class Cyanophyceae; order Nostocales; family Tolypothrichaceae; genus Tolypothrix; species Tolypothrix sp. VBCCA 56010. The sequence goes on along the minus strand of NZ_JBPAOH010000028.1, from coordinate 62,443 downwards.
CGATGTCTTATTCCGCTCCGCAGCTGTTGCTTACGGTCCCCTGGTGATAGGGGTGGTTCTGACTGGCTCCCTTGATGACGGAGCGGCTGGGCTGTATGCGGTGAAGGAGCGAGGAGGTATAGCAATTGTCCAAGACCCGTTTGAGGCGCTTTACCCCTCAATGCCCAAAGCCGCAATGAAAGCGGTTACGGTAGATCACTGCGTCTCGGTGACAGAGATGGGGTCTTTATTGGTTCGTCTGACAAATGAAACTGTTGTGGAGGAAGCGGTAAATCCGCCGTCCGATAACATGGAAATTGAAGTAGGAGTCGCACGGGAAGACAACGCCTTTGAGCAAGGCATTATGAAGCTAGGTAAACCCACTCCCTATACCTGTCCCGAATGTCACGGTGCACTTCTGAGATTGAAAGAAGGAAACCTTATCCGCTTCCGCTGCCATACGGGGCACGCATATTCCCTGGATTCTCTGCTCGTGGAAGTTACCAAGGGCATTGAAGATGCACTTTGGAAGACTTTACGTGCGATTCAAGAAAGTGAATTATTAATGAGGCATATGGCTGGGCATCTGCGCGAAACCAACGATACTGAGACGGAGACACTCTTTTTGCAGAAAGCCGAGGAAACGAAGAGACGGGCTGACCTAGTTAGGCAAGCCGTGATGAGCCACGAAACCCTGAGTAGAGAAAAGGTTAGTGAGAATACTTTGCATCACTAATACCATCTTTTTGTGGCGCGTTGACTTTCTTATTGACGAAGCTTTAAGAAAGAAAAATCAAAATTTCCTTTCTTCTTCAAGCCGAAGAAAGGCGATCGCTTGTATTAAACTTCTCATATCACCACTTCATGACAAATAAATGCAACGCTTCACAAACATATACTTGATCGAAAAACAGCGAAAACGAAGATTATGATTACTTTAGTTCAAAGTCCAGTAAGTTCCGATCCAGAAGTTATGGGCGGCACACTGGTATTTAGAAACACGAGAGTCCCAGTTCAATCGCTTTTCGAGTATTTAGATGATGACTTTTCTTTAGAAGAGTTTTTAGACAATTTCCCATCTGTTGATCGTGCAGATGCGGTAAATTTATTGAAACTTGCTCGTGAACACATTCAAGATGAGAAATAGTTAGTGGATAGTGGATAGTGGTTAGTGGTTAGTGGTAGTGGTTCATAAAACAACCAACAATTAACAACTAACCACTAACAACGCTCCAACTAACCACTATCAACTAATTACACCTCTACAGGAATTTGCTCTTCTTGTTTTTCCACAAAAGCTTGAACGCGAGAGCGGTATTGTCTTAAGGAATCATCTACCCAATCGCGATCGTTGCTGTTGACGTATAAATGTACCAGCGGTTCGCTGGCATCTGGTAAAACTAACACCCAACTGTCATCGTAGGGTTGACAAATTTTCACCCCATCGATTAATTCTAGGTTTTGTGCTGGATGAGTTTCTACCAAATACCGCATTAATGCACCTTTGACTGTCCAAGGACAGCGGACTGTATAAGTTTTGTGAATTACACGCGGTAATTCTGAGCGTACAGAAGCAAGGGATCGCTCTTGGATTGTTAGCATTTCAATTAGCTTGGCAATACAGAACATCCCATCAAATCCCGGATGCAATTGCGGGATAATAAAGCCAGTGTCCCCGCTGCCTCCCAAAACTACACTAGGATTGGTTTGACAAGCTTCCATTAATGCGGTAGGATTCGCCTTAGTGCGAATCACTTTACCATCGTGGCGACGGGCAATTTGTTCAACAGCACTCGAAGCATGAACCGGTACTACTACCGTCCCTCTAGGGTTAGAAGTTAAGATTAAGTCCACCATCAGCGCTGTCAACATTTCGCCGCGAATCGGAATACCCGATTCATCCACCAAAATCATTTGTTCGCCATTTGCTGACACCTGAACGCCAAAGTTAGCTTTCAAAGCTTCCACCACATGACCGAGTTGAGTTATCAATGCTTCACGTTCAGCTGTGGACATAGCGGTTTTATTCAAACTAGCGTTTAACACCACCGCATCAGCGCCAAAGTTATCTAACATTTGCGGCAATACAGCACCAGAGACAGCATAAACGTAGTCAATCACTACTTTTGCCCGACTGTTACGAATTGTGTCAATATTCAATAACTTTTCAAAAGCTGTGCAGTAGCGGTCAATTACTTGACTGGGGTATGAGACATCGCCAACTTCATGAATTTGCGATCGCCGCATATCCTCTTTAAAGTAAGCCCCTTCAATTTTCTTTTCCTTTGACTTGGAAATATTGATGCCCTTGGCATCCATAAATTCAATCAGGATATAATCGGGGCGATCGGGATGTACGCGCACATGAATACCCCCAGCTACCGACATTGTGGGGATAACTGTGCGAGCGATGGGAATAGCGGTAGCATCAAGGTTTTGAATATCGACACCTACAGACATTAAACCAGCGATGAGCGATCGCGTCACCATCCGCGAAATATTCCGCTGATCGCGGGAAACCGTTACCTTAGAACCCGGTTTCAAAGTAGAACCATAAGCTGCTCCCAACTTCACCGCAAACTCTGGGGTAATATCGATATTGGCTAATCCTTGGACACCACGTTGTCCAAATAAATTTCGTTGAGCCGTGTTACCCCAAATCAAGTTAATATTTAATATTGCCCCCGAATCGATTTTTTTACTGGGCCAAACGCGCACACCCGGACTAATTTGCGCTTCTTCTCCCACAGTAGACAGCGAACCGACTACAGCAGCTTCTAAAACATGAGCGCGACGGTCTACACGAGTACCACGGGAAATCACACAAGCCGATAAATGTGCTTCTTCGCCAATAATTGCCCCATTCCAAACAATTGGACGTTTGAGATTGGCATCAGCCCCAATGGTGACATTATCCCCAATTACGGTTCCGGCTTCAATTTGGACTCTTGCCCCAATGCGGCAATTATCGCCAATAACCGCCGGTGCCTCAATTTGAGCGGTTGGATCGATATAAGTGTTTTGACCCACCCACAAGCGATTTGACACCTCTTTGTAGGCAAAATCAAGTTTTACCTTATGTTCCAAGCCATCATATTGAGCTTCGCGATAGGCGTCTAAGTGACCGACATCGCACCAGTAACCCTCAGCGACGTAACCATACATCGGCTCGTCTTTGTCAAGCAGTAAGGGGAATAAATCTTTAGAAAAGTCACATTCTACGTTACATGGCAGATATTCCAAAACTTCTGGTTCTAGAATATATGTACCAGTGTTGACGGTATCGGAAAAAATTTCACTGGTGGAGGGCTTTTCTAAAAATCGCCGAATTCGATTTTCTTCATCGCTAATCACTACCCCAAACTCAATTGGATTGGGGACACGAGTCAAAATCAAAGTCGCTTTAGACTTCTTTTGTTTGTGAAATTCAATTGCGGCTGTTAAGTCAAAATCTGTTATGCTGTCTCCGCTAATTACTAAAAAGGTTTCGTCTAGAAGTTCGGCAATGTTCTTCACGCAACCTGCTGTTCCGAGCGGCTGGTCTTCTTCCACCGCGTAGGTCATTTGTACGCCAAAATCGCTACCATCTTGAAAGTAATCTCGCAAGACATCAGGTAAATAATGCAGTGTGGCAACAACTTCTGTAATGTGATGTCGTTTGAGAAGATTGATAATGTGTTCGGCAATTGGTCGATTTAGGATGGGCACCATCGGTTTGGGCAGGTCACAAGTTAGCGGACGTAACCGCGTTCCCGATCCACCTGCCATTAGTACTGCACGCATAAATCCTCCTTAGCTATGTGAGCGCTCTTGCTGCTTCAAGACCCGTGAGATATGTTCTGCTATTCTTTAGTCTCCTATGGATCTTAATATTTTAGGAACTTCCACAAGATGCATCTGTCAAGGAATAAGTAGATATACTCAAAAGTTGGGGAATGGGGAATGGGCATTGGGCATTGGGCATTGGGCATTGGGCATTGGGCATTGGGTGGGGGAACCCCACCCCTACTTGTCCCCCCATCTCCCCCTCCCCCCTCTCCCCGAATCCGGGAGGCTATCTTAAACTGGAGGGTGTGAGAATACTTTTCTCGAATTGTGTCAGTTGCTTATGGAGTGTCCATGCCTAAGTTAATTATTCTCGGCTTGATGGCGGCTTATTTATATGGTGTGTGGAAGTTTTGGAATGGATTTGAGCAAACGAATTTTACGAAAAGTTTGCCCAATCGCCTTGGTTTATCTTTGTTATGGCCCGCTTTGTTTGTTACAAATCCGTCCTATCGTCGCAATTTTAGAAAGGCGTTGAAGGGCTAAAGGTCGCGTTCTAAGTTTAGTTGTATCTTTAGAACGCACTGTGCGATGGATATGATTAGTTGGCAGCACAGGCGATTGCACTCTACCCAAATTCCTACAATTATAAACACAAAGTCCGCACTGAGGCGGACTTTTTACATCTAAGCCTGCTGACCGCAGGCTTAGTTTGTATGTGGCTTAACTGTCAATTCCACAGCGTTCAGGTAATGGTAACGTGGCTGTGGCGTGATTTCTCTGAATAATTTTTTAGCAATGCTTGGGAATTAAGGCAAATTCGTAATTCAGCTATCAATTACGAACAACGAATTACTTTCTATTCCTCAAGATATGGATAGCTGCACCTGCGGCTGCACCATCGACTACATCACCCAAAGTATCTTTGCGACCGCGAGTAATTGCACCAGTGACACCACCTGCGGCTGCACCTACTCCGACATCTTGACCCAAGTTACGGTTTCTGGGATTTCTTCTGGTACCGTTAACACCATTAACAGCAGCACCAGCAGCACCACCTTTAACAGCATTGTTTAATACCGAACCACGTCCCCTAATAGCGCCTGATACCACGCCAGCGGCAGCACCAATACCGACATCTTCAAGTATGCGATCGTCGGCAGCAGCGGGTTTAGCTGGAACTAAAGTGACACCAGTTAAAGTGGCAGCTAAGAGGCTGGGTAAAAATGTGCGTTTTAAGATTCGATTCATAGTTGTACCTTCTCAACAAGTCAAAGTTGTTATTTCAACAACTTGATCCTAGATTTAGACAACGATAGCGTTTTCTTACATTGGACACTTTCTATAGTTACACTTACGAAATTGCGATCGCATCCCCTGAAAGCATGAGTATCGAATTTTCGTACAATCTTGGGAATGGGTCATAGGGCATAGAAAAATTCTGCGCTTGTTTGAAGGCAAAGCGATCGCGGGTACGCGGGCGTTTCACCATCGCCTAGGAGCGGGGCTTTGCCCATCGCACCTTAATATAAGTGGAAAATTCTGTATTTATTGATTTAACTTATTTTACTTATGAGTGTTTATTATATACCATTGGACAACAGGGTTTTTAAGAATGCAAGCCAGCTAAAATTAAAATTAGATTAGTAAAGGAAAATAAAATGGCAAAAACATTAACAATAAAGTTACCAGATGACTTAGAACATCAATTAACCATCCAGGCTGAACAACTCAATCTATCTTTAGAGGAATTAGTTTTACAATCTCTAACTCAATCAGCAAAGCAAACAAATAGCTTGGAAGCCGATCCAATATTGCCGCTGATTGGTACATTAAAATTTGAAAATTATGATTTAGGAGAAAATCACAATAACTATATTAGCGAAACTTGGCAACAGTAATATATTGGGTTTTGCGGTCGCTTTGTCCAACTTACTATGCTATTCAATACACTTCATCATGTGTACCAATATCAATCAATACAATTAATTCTTCCTGCGTCTCGCTATCCTGCTCAAAATTATAAATAATTCGGCAATCGTACTCAACCGAACACGCCCATAATCCCTCTAATTGACCCTGTAATTTATGCGCTTTCAAGGATTGAGCAAACGGCTCATTCGCTAACAATTCCAACACTGCAAAAATTTTTTCTTCTAGCTGGGGGTTTTTGCGAACAGTACGCTTAAAAGCTCGCTTAAAACTTTTGTCCCAAACTAGAGTTTTCATTCTTCATCTTCTGTCAATAAATCAGCTTTCAAATCAGCAAGCGTGCCACGTTTCGCTGTACCTGTTCGCAGCGCTATTAATATCTCTGTGGCTTTTTTGGCAATTTCCATACGCCGTTTTTCAATGCGTCTCTTTTGAATCAGATCAATTAACAAATTTTGTTCTTCTTCCGATAGTTCCTCAACATATTCAATTACAGTTTGAAAAGATACAGGTTTATTCATTTTTATGTTTTCCAACTACTGCAATGATTATAGACAGTGAGCGAAGTGGTATAGTGACTTCGGTTAAGCGATCGCACCAATTAGCACAAATACTGCTAATGAAGTGAAAATAGTAGATTATCTTTACAAAAATCTATATATCTATTATTAAGGTCTTGTATTCCGTTCTATACGACTTAGAAGGTCGATGATTGCTATCAAGACTCCTGTAAAAACATATATAGAAATACAAGTAATCACCCCATAAATTAAATATCCTAAAAATACTATTCCAAATGGTCCACCAATTGTTAAATTATGAGCAAAGAATGAAAAAAATACAATCAAAAAAAGAGCTGTAAGGAAGAAGCCGATAAACTGAATTATTTTTAGGATAGTAATAAATCTGGTGTACAGTCTATTTTGATTAGAACCGCTGGCTGGTGGGTTACTGCTCATATGTATGCCATTTTTCTTAAATTATTTTGTACAAGAAAAGTTATTTAATAAAGAATAACAGGAAGAGTGTTCCTTGAAAGAACACTCTTTTATGAAACCCTAGCTATCAGTTTATAGCTGATAATTGAATTCTAACTTACGCTCCGACGGATTCTTTCGCGGCGTACAGTACTTCGACGTTGATATCTTTAAATCCGCGATCGCGTGCAAATTTCTCGGTATTTCGCTTCACTTTCCCCCGCACAAATCCAGGAATCTTATTCAATTCTGCCAAACCATCTTTTGTCCAGTTCAAGTCAGATTCCGCCGAAATTCCTTTGGTAATCACTTCTTTGGTATCGTGTCCGCCGAAGATTTCTAATAGATGGTCTTCCATTCCCAAAGTGAAGGAATTATACACCAAATCTGCAATCTGATTTGTCCCTTCATAACCCATGAATGGTTTGTAACCAAGGGGGAAGTTCTGAATGTGGATCGGTGCAGCAATTACGCCACAAGGAATATCCAAACGTTTACCTACGTGGCGTTCCATTTGGGTGCCGAAAATGGCTGAAGGTTCGACGCGAGCGATCGCGTCGCCAATTGCGCCATGATCTTCAGTAATCAGCACTTCATCGCAATACTCGCTCACCTGTTCGCGGAACCAGTCAGCATCATATTTGCAGTAGGTTCCCGCCCATACTACATGAATTCCCATCTCCCGTGCTAAAATCTTGGTCATCGCCGCAGCGTGGGTATTATCACCAAACACTACTGCTTTCTTACCGGTCAAGTTCTGACAGTCAATCGAACGCGAGAACCATGCAGCCTGGGATACATGCAAAGTTTGCTCGTTGATGAACTCTTCGTAATCTACATCAGCGCCTTGGGCGTTTATCACCTGCTGAATTTTACGGATACATCTTGCAGTTTCTACTACACCCATTGGCGTAATATCTACGCAGGGAATGCCGAATTCGGCTTCGAGATAATTAGCCGCCATTAAACCGAGTTCGCGGTAAGGTGCGAGGTTAAACCAGGCGCGGGGCATCTTCTTAATATCGTACACCGAAGCGCCTTCGGGAATGACGGTATTTACCTCGATTCCCAAGTCAGCCATCAACCGCTTGAGTTCGGTGCAGTCGTGCTGGTTGTGGAAACCAAGGGTAGAAGAACCGATGATGTTAACTGAGGGTTTTTCGGTTTTTCCTTCTGGCAGTTCGCCTTTTTTGCGAGCTTTCTCAATGTAATATTGAACGATTTGTTGCAAAGTGCGATCGGCGGCTTGCAATTCGTTGAAGCGGTAGTGGTTCACATCCGCTAGCATGATATCGCCTTTTGCTTCTAACTGCGCTCGCTCCACAAAGTTGTGCAAATCTTCTTGGAGAATACTAGAGGTGCAAGTAGGAGTCAACACAATTAAATCGGGGTGTTCCTCAGCGTCTTTGCGGGTGATGTTATCTACCACTTTTTCTTGAGAACCCCGCGCTAAAACGTTGCGATCTACGACGCTGGTTGTCACCGGGGTGAAGTTCCGCTCGCGCTCTAACATGGAACGCATAACGTTAAAATAGTCATCGCCGAGTGGAGCGTGCATGATCGCATGAACGTTTTTAAAAGAACTGGCGATCCGCAGTGTGCCTATGTGGGCGGGACCAGCATACATCCAGTAAGCCAATTTCATTACTGTGTTCTCCCTTTAATTGAAACCAACATGGACAATAAGTGCTTGATTGTTAAATCGTCTCTGATTCTCTCAAATGTTGCAGTTCTTAGGGAATAGACGCTTACAGGACTTTACACAAATAGCGATCGCTCAAACGTTGTTGCTGATTGGCATTCAACTTCATATTTAAACAACATTTGTGTTGTCCAAACTTATATAATTCTTAATTATTTAGAAAATTTCGTATAAATAAAGACTGGGGATTAGGGGCTAGGGACTGGGCATTAGGTGAAAATTATGAATAAATTTCAGCCATTTTGCATTCATCAAATATTCAGTCCCTAGTCCCCAGTCCCTAACTACGCAGAAACCAAGCGCCGCAAAGATTGAGCGCGGCGTTTTGCCGTAGCGTTATTTGCATCAATTTTCAGTGCTTGTTCGTACATTTCCAAAGCTTGAGCATTTAAATTCTTTTTCTCGTAGGCATGAGCGAGATTATTCATAGCTGTTACATACTCAGGTTTAGATTTAAGCGCTTCTTTGTATTGACGAATCGCTAAATCATACTGCTCTTGTGCGAAGTAAGTATACCCCAGTGCATTATAAATCGGGGCGGTATTTTCTTCGCCTTCTTCTTCAGCGGCTTTGAGGGCTTTTTGAAAAAGTGCGATCGCTTGAGAAAACACTTTCTTTTCAGAATAAATACTCGCTAACTCATAATATTCTTGAGTCGTACCCTTTTGTGTACTTAGTTTTTTCCGCAAGCGTGACATTGAGCTTTCCATTCTGCGACTTTTGAACACTTCGCGAAAAATGTTCACGACTGCGAAGCCAAGCAACAGAACGAAAATTGAGAGATAAAAAACCGCTAGATTGTTATCCATTGCCTTTATTAAAATTAGGGACTGGGGATTAGGGACAAGGGGACAAGGAGGACAAGGAGGACAAGGGGACAAGGAGACAAAAAGAGTAATAACTTTTAACTCATAACTCCTAACTCATAACTCCTAACTTTTAACTCCTAACTCTGATTGAGGTAATCCCCAGTATTTTATGCGTTCAGCAAGCCAACCTTTTGCTATATAACGAGCGATCGCTTCATTTACTCGCTGTCGCAATTCATCGTACTGCAATCCTTTGGGCATTACTACCGATAAGGGTTGTGTTGATAGTTTGGTTGAAAGTAAGCGATATTCAGGATATTGTTGCACCCAACCGCTGAGGACGCTGGCATCTGCGGCAAAAGCATCTGCGGTATTCTTTTCTAAAAGCGATCGCGCTTCTTCGTAAGAATTCACTCCCACTAATTCGGCAGTTGGTATATAATATTTCACTTCCGCAATCGTGCTGGACTTTTTCAAAACGGCTATTTTTCGTCTAGCAAAATCCGCAAGCCGTTGCGCTGAAGCATCTTTGGTAAGTAATACAGTCCCATCAAAATAGTAGGGAACACTGAAGCTAACTAAACGAGCGCGTGAAGAAGTTGCTGTGACTCTAGCTATAGTCAGATCAACTTGATTATTTAAAACTACAGTCATGCGATCGCGATTGCTGACAGGTTTTAACTTGACTGCATCAGTTTTGCCTAATAAGTCTTGCGCTAACATCACAGCTAGGTCAATTTCTAAACCTTGCAGTTTGCCGCTGACATCAGTAAATCCCAACGGTCGTAAATTACTTTTTACCGCAACTTTTAAGTAGCCGCGCTGCTGAATTTCTGGCATTTCTGCCGCATTTGCAATTAATTGGCTGTCTGCAAACGAACAGTTCAACCAAATAATTATAGTAGCGGATAATACCAGATGTAACTGAGTAATTGCTTTCCATCTGTTACATCCGTTATTCATCCGTTGCACCTTTATTTTGTAACTTGGCTGGCTAATTCTGCGACTTTGCTGAAACCTGCCGGATCGAGGACTGCCATTTGCGCTAACATTTTGCGATTGAGTTCGATGTTGGCTTTTTTGAGATTGCCCATCAACTGACTGTAACTCAAACCGTGTAGGCGTGCGGCGGCGTTAATGCGGGTGATCCACAGACGACGAAAATCGCGTTTGCGGTTTTTGCGATCGCGATAAGCACTCCGCAGCGCTTTCATCACTTGTTGATTAGCGGTTCTAAACAAAGTTGAGTGAGAACCGCGAAAGCCTTTGGCTAATTTGAGAATTTTTTTGCGGCGTTTACGAGCAACGTTACCGCGTTTTACTCTTGTCATTGTTTAATTTGGGATTAATTTACAAATAGGGAAGCATTAAGCGTACATTTTCAGCATCGCGTTCGTCTACAACTGCCATTTTTGACAATTTCTGCTTTTTACTAGTAGTTTTGTGCTCTAGAAGGTGATTTTTGAAGGCTTTGCGACGCATAATTTTACCTGTAGCGGTAACGCGGAATCGTTTCGCCGCTGCTTTACGGGTTTTTAGTTTGGGCATAAACTAACTTAATTCGACACGATCCCTAATTATAAGCTAAAAGAAATAAATTGAGCTAATTACAAAAGCGCGGAGGTTTTATGCTAACCACCAAGAAGCTGACTTTTGAGGAATTTCTCGCCCAGTACCCAGATGGCTATGGTATCTTTGAACTTGTGAATGGCGATCTGGTTCAGGTGGAAGCGACTAGAGCAGATAAGAATGTAGCCAGATTTTTAATGTTTGCTTTTAATAATGAAATTGACCGCTTGGGACTAGATTACATTGTTGATAAGGATATAGTCTTCAGAACTAGAACGGCAAGTGGAAAAGAACAAGGTAGAAACCCTGATGTGGGTGTAGTTCTTGCTTCTGTATGGAACGAAAATGTATTAGCAGGCGCTTTAATTGAACCGATACAACTTGCTGTAGAAGTCGTATCAACTAACTGGGAAGATGATTACGTTGATAAGTTAGACGAGTATCAACGGCTGGGTATTGCTTTCTTCTTGGATTGTTGATTATCTAGCTATAGCCTCCCGCAATTATCTTGGTAATCCGAAAGTTCCCTCGGTTTTTGTTTACCAGTTAATTAACGGAGAATATCAAGTTCAACAAATAAGGAGTCCGATCGCATTATCTCATAGACTTTCCCAGAACTGGCGATCGCAGTCGAGCAAGTCGTTACCGCCAGCTTGATTCATAAATTGTAACAGAGTACGTGAAATTGAGAGCGTTCCCGATCAAGGGTTGCCGTAGGCATCGCTTGTCTTAAAGACGGTACACCAACGCCAAAGAAATCTACAAATTTTCTTCCCAAGTCAAAAAAATCTATATCTTAAGTATGATGCAAATAATACCGCGCAAACCTATAATTTTTTGGCAAGGCAAAATAAATCAAAAATCGATTAGCTTACACCAGAGTTTGCGGGCAATAGCCTAATTTTTTGACAAACTGCTCCCGAAACGCTTCAATTTCCTCTTTATTAGGGCTACCGTGAGAGACAATCGATATTTGGTAGCGACGCATCGTTTTTACAGGACACTGCCCAGATTCTAAACTTAGAAGTGCCATCTGCAAACGCTTTTGTGGCTCGTAGCTAATTCCTAATTCATTTAAAAAAGCTCGAAGGTTTCCAGATTCCAAAGGCGTAATCTGACTATTTAGCTTGATTCGCACTAACCAGCCATCAATCTCATGAATTATCGTCACACAGAAAACGGGTATTTCCGGTTTGGCGTGCAGATGTTGAATGAGTCTCTTGGTTAAACTGGCGTTTGGCAGAAAGTACAAGTATTCTCTATCGGTGCTTAATTTCATAAGTGCTCCTTTTATCCGGTTTCTACATCTATCAAAAGTGGTATATATGGCAGATATAACATATCATCTTTGAGGAAGATATCAACCAATCTCGCTGTAATTCTTAATAGGCGTAACTTAATTAACTGATGCATTTTTGGGATTGACAAAACTCTCGTACAGACGTTCCACTGAAACGTCTCTACTTATTTGAACACTGTTGTCATCATCACACATCCGGGAAACTGCTGCTTTAACGCTGGAAAAACCGGACATGCAGCTTGTTGTTGTAAATTATCCGGTTTACTCCAAGTAAATGGTGCTTTTTGGGCAGCAGACATCCACAACAAACGCTTTGCCCGCGTCATGGCGACATATAATAAACGGTATTCTTCAGCAGTTTTCAGGTGTTTTGCCTGTTCCCAAGCAGCGGTGGTGCTGGGTATACTTTCTTCACCGTGGAGGGCAGCGCGAATTTGAGCGCGAGCAACTTCTGATAAAGTAAAGTCGCCTAAAAACTGCCTTTGGGGAGGAACCCAAAACCTACCGGGAATTAAGTTTTCGTGCAGAAAGGGCAGAAAAACAAAGTCCCAATCTAGTCCTTTTGCTTTGTGCATGGTGATGATGGTAAGTTGACCGCGACGAGTGTAACGCGCTTCTACATCTTCGGTTTCCACAGGTTCAAATCGTTCGGAACTGACGATTTCACTTAAAGCTGCCAGCATCGTCCCCATTGAACTATTACCAGCTATTTGCCGATTTACCCTTTCTGCAAGTTTGTCTGCTGTTGCAAGTTCGGCTTGGTCGTAATTTAACACCAAAGCGATGAAGGAAATTAGCTGATACAAAGGCAGTTCTAAACGAGCGCGAAGTAAACTCCGACACAAGCGGCAGGCTTTTTGCACCGATTCTGTTTGCGGTGATGCCAACGGACCCGGATAGAGAAATTCTTCGGGAAGACTGGCGAGGGCGTTGAGGTCTTGGGTGGGGACTAACTGACGCTGTACCAAGACTTCTAAGGCAGCTTTCAGGTAATCGGGGGAATGCGGGCGATCGCAAAATTGCAGTATTGCCAAAATATCTTCTGGGACATGAGAATGGCGATCGCGTTCCCCCACATCGTAAAGTACAATTTTATGCTCTTTGCACACAGGGGCAAGCGCTTCAGCTAACCAGCGTCCTTGGCGATTTTCCCGGACTAACACTGCCGCACGGGTATTCGTTGGATCTTCGGCAAATAACTCAATTACCCTTTGAGAAAGTAACTCAACGGTGTGATGAATATCGCGTGGGGTGTAAAGTTCTAATCCCCTACCGATTGGTTGTGGATTAACATCATCTCGGCGATGATTGAGTTCAACCGGGTAAATTGTTTGCGGTCGAAATGGAGTTGTGGAAATCCGATTATTTGCCCTATTTAAATTAGTTAAATCCTTTTTATAAAGATTATTCACCCATTCCAAAGCAAAGTTTGCCGCTGAAATTATAATTTCACTACTGCGACCAGCCTGATACATTGTTACGAGTCTGTCTTGCGCTTTGCACTCTTCGCAAAATTGCCGAAAATAAATTGGATCGGCTGGGGTAAAGCTAGAGTTAATCGCTTGGTTAGGATCGCCGACACGCACTAAGTTGATTAAGGATGAGGCAGACAAGGGAGAGGGGGGGATGGGGAGAGGGGGGGATGGGGAGAGGGGGGGATGGGGAGAGGGGGGAGATGAGAAAGCAAATTCTTCCTTGTCTCCTTGTCTCCTTGTCTCCTTGTCTCCCTTATCCCCCACTCCCCCACTCTCCCCCTCCTCCCCATCGCTTGCCAAAATTTCTAAAAGCTTCGTCTGCAATGGGCTGGAATCTTGAGCTTCGTCTTCAAAGACGGCGAAAACTTGGTTTTGCTCAATTCGTCTGGCGCTGTCGTTTTCTAAGACGCGCAAGGCGGCTAAAATCATGTCGTCGTAGTCGATGAAGTCACGCGATCGCATTAAATTCTGATATTGTTCATATAATCCGGCGGCTACGCTCAAAATGGCGTATTCGTCTGTGGTTTGTTTACTCCACTCGCGTAACTGTTCTGGGGATATACCGGAACTTTTTGCTTCATGAATCACTGTCAGCGCCAATTCTGGCAATACTTCGGTTCGCAGTACTGATTGGCGACGCAATCTTTCTGTTTCTTCACCGTCAAATTGATGACCTTCTAACAATCGGAAATAACGGTCTGAATTATTGCCAATCCATTGTTCGACGGCGGTACGGATAAAACGGTGACTTTGACTCGGTGTGATTAATGTGACATTTTCTAACTGCAAACCAGATAAATCGGCATGACGACTGGCGATATTTAATGCCAAACCGTGCAAGGTATAGACAGTGAAACCTGTTTGAGGTAGAGATAAATTGTCTCTTAAATATTCGCGAATTTTCGCTTTAATATTGGCAGCGGCAGAGCGAGTAAAGGTGACTACAATCAGTTGACGACGCGCTTTTGTGCGGCTTTCTTCATATTGACGAGCGATCGCGATCGCCGCAGTCGCAGCCATACCTGTAGATTTCCCAGCACCGGGAACTGCGGAAACAGCTAATGGACCAAAACGCCAATCAGCCATTTGTTGTTGTCCTAGTCGCAAATCGTTGCGGATAAGCGCTACAGCGGTTTCCCGCACCTTAGAAGCTGATTGCGGAGATATTTCTTTTTCGGAAGAGTGAGGCACCGGATCGGTAAAATTAGTGTCTGACATAAAGGGGAATTGGGAATTGGGCAATGGGCATCGGGCAATGGGCAATGGGCATGGGGCAATGGGCAATGGGCAATGGGCATCGGGCATTGGTAATAATTCTTTTTTTCCCTTTTCCCTGTCTTGAAAAAGTCTGATCGGAGGAAACCTCCGCTCAGATTTTCCGCTTTTCCCTTTCCCCCTCTTCAATTCCCCATGCCCCATGACGGCAGGTGCTCCACTTGGGGAGACCCCAAGACCGCACTGCCTCCCCCATGCCCCATGCCCAATGCCCCATGACGGCAGGTGCTCCACTTGGGGAGACCCCAAGACCGCACTGCCTCCCCCATGCCCGATCTTTATTAATAGCTAAATAATGAAAAAACGTGTTTGCATACATTATCTAATTTTAATTGGCGCGATCGCTCTTGGCGCAATTTTGCGATTTTGGCATTTGGATTTAAAACCGTTGTGGATGGATGAGGTGATTACTGCTATCTTCAGCTTGGGTAAAAGTTATAATGATTTGCCTTTAGGTGTGGTGTTTCCGCTTGAGCGAGTGCAGGAGATTTTTACTTTTCAGCCGAAAGTTAGCTGTGCGGAAATTGCTGAAAATATTGCCCGACAATCTACGCATCCACCGCTGTTTTTTTGCTCTATGCACGCTTGGCTAGGGTGGCTGAGTCCATTGGGGCAAGAGTGGGTGGAAAAATTGCGATCGCTTCCGGCTTTATTTGGTGTGGGAGCGATCGCCGCAATTTATGCTGTTAATCTTGCCTTTTCTAAAACATCTGGTTTAACGGCAGCAGCTGTGATGGCAGTCTCACCTTTTGCTGTTTACCTATCCCAAGAAGCACGACATTACACTTTGCCCATGCTGTTGATAACTTTAGGGTTATTAGGACTAATGCAAATTCAGCAAGACATATTTCTCAAACAAAAAGTTAGATTTTTTGTTTGGTTTAGCTGGGCAATTATTAATAGTATAGCTCTTTATGTACACTACTTTTGTGTTCTTGCTTTTTTAGCGCAGATAGCAACGTTAATTTTACTTATATATTATCCAGCTACTAAGTCTATCAAGCAAATTAAGCGTCAAATCTGGTTTGCCTTAATTCTATCTATTAGTGCTGTTGCGATTAGCTTTATTCCTTGGTTGATGGTGACGCTGAGTCATTTTCATCGTTCGGAAACTGATTGGCTGAATTCTCCCGCACACATCGCTCCTTTTTATCAAACTTTGATTAACTGGGTGTTGATGGTGATTAGCTTACCTGTAGAAAATCAGCCTTTACCAATAGCGATTATCTCTGGTTTGTTAATGTTGATATTTGCTATTTGGGTAGGACGGCAAATCTTTCTAGGTTTAAGGGTTTTGTGGGGTACACCAAAAACTCATTTAGCTACATTAACGCTTTTAAGTTTCTCTGGTTGGGTGTTGTTAGAATTCTTTGCCATTGTCTATTTCTTGAATAAAGATATTACTATTGTTCCGCGTTACAATTTCGTTTATTATCCGAGTTTCTGTGCCTTAATAGCAGCTAGCCTTAATAAAAGTCAAAATTCGTCTTGGAAAGTTTGGCGGGACGGTACAGGCAACCGCCACACCAGTTCCCTCAAACTCCTCCACCCCCGCACGGGACTGGCTCAACTTTCCGCAAAATTAAAAAGTAAAAATTTATTAATTTTTTTCCTGGTTGGTGTTATCAGTTCTATTTTTGTTGTTTCTAACTTAGTGTTTGAAAAGCCTTTCAAGCCAGAGCAAGTCGCTCGTAATATCAACCAAAATCCTGCTGTGCCGCTGATGGTTGTTATGGCATATAGAGATTATCAAGATGTGGCTTTGGGTTTAAGTTTTGCTTTGGAAGTGGAAAAAGTTAGAAAGATTATCAAGAGCGAAAAGTTAGATAAATTTGCTTTTTTTAAGAACTCGCAAGAACTTTCTGTTTGGCAACAACTTTCTCAACTACCTGCACCCGCAATTTCTCAAATGAATTTATGGGTTATTGCACCGGGAATAAAACGACGAGATTATCCACCGCAAATAGCAATGTCTCGGTTCAATTGCACAATTGATTCTAGGCAGCATTACCGGATTGGAGTGCCTTATCAATTGTATCGCTGTATGTAATGAAGGAAGAGGGGGAAAGGGGAAAGGGGAAAGGAAAGAAGTTTTTCTGGACTTTTAACCTTTAAAAGCGAAGATATGAGCGGTGAACCGCTCACTAAGGGTGAGATTACAGGTTAGGGACGTAATTTCTTGAATAATTTTTTGAGCGATCGCCAAGTAGAATTCAAGATGCTTCCAAATATGCGGAAAAACTTGCTTAAACTCTCTTTGAGAGTTGCTTGTGCGCTCGTCTCCCCAAATTCAAGCTGAATGACTGTACTTGGATTATTTAGTGAGGTAGGAGGTTCAGGAGCTACTTTTTGTTTACTGAGAAATAAAAATGTGACTTTACTTCCCGGACCTAAATCTATTTTATCTCCTAAGTTGAGCGGGTAGCGATTTTTTGGTTCTAACCTGATATTATTGAGAAATGTCCCATTAGAGCTTCCCACATCTACAATATAATAAATGTTTTTTTCTATTTGAATTTCTGCATGATTGCGTGAAACAAAATTGGCATTTGGCAAATCGGAGACATTGATATCTCCTAAAAAGTGACTTTTTGGTTTGCCAATGCGAATTGTAGTTAAATTTGGTAGCAACGCGAAAGAAGTGTCAGTTTGAACATGAAAAAGCTCTAAACCTAAACCCATTATTGGTAATCTGCCTGAGTTTTGCATAACTTGCTTTTGCAGAGCAATTTCTCATTTTATCTAAATTCTTTGCTTTGGTAGCAAAAAGGCTCTGTGGTAATCATACTAGATTTAGCAACAAAAAAGTCACGCATTCAGGAGTCAGAAGTCAGGTAGAGACGTTCCGCAAGAGAGATTTCTGCACGGGAGGCGCAAAGTTGGGAGTCAGGAATAAACTTAACAAGGTTCACTCTGACTTGATTCTGAACACTAACAAATAGCTTTACAAACTGTATCCACACTACTTTCTAGATTGGGACTTACGCAAAAATCGTCAAAAAGCTTAATTTATCTAACCGCTTTCTGGAGCGAGAGGCTTGTCTGCGACACGCTTCTCTTCTCCTTCAAAGAAGGGAACGAGAAGATGCCAAGAACACCTTCTTTCCCTTGAGGCTTCTCTATGAGAGGCAGGCAGCTACGTTAACGCGCAGCGTCTCGCTCCAAAAGAATTCGTAAAGAGCTTCGCACCCCTGCATCCAGATAACTTGTATTCCACAATATCAGTGCATTTACAACCAGCCGAGAATTCGGTAAATTTTCTACAAAAGAGCTAAGTAATAAATTTTACCATTATTTTTGGTAATTTATTTTCTGATTATTTATTCTGATTGTTGTTAACCAACAAATATTCTTTATAATTACTGCAAAATAGCAGTTTTCAATCAATTTTATCTTAAGTAGAGTTGCAAAAAAACATTTCCTACTGGTTCGCAGTAGTACTTAATTTTTTGTTTGCCATAAATTTATTAATTTATAATATTTTATACTTCTTTATAATAATTTTGCCAATCAATAGCTTTTTGGTAAATATTTTCACAAGGATTAAATGTCAAAAAAGATACTACTATTAAATATAGATGTTTAACGAGGTTTAATAAACAATACCAATAAGTAAAAAATAATACATATTTAAGTTGACAAGGATTTGCTGTATCGTGTTTTTGGAGAGAAAACCATCAGTTTGCTGGTTTTTAGATACCTGCAAAGGCTCTCCGTTGATTACAAAGAGGTAAAAATTATGTCCACAACTTTACAAGCACCCTCAGTAGAATACTTGGAACAGCTATTACAGATGGCTGCGGTTGATGCCGAGTTCTCTCATGAACTTCGGAATCATCCAGAAGCGTTTGGCATTAATGCCGATATTGAGTTACCGAACTCAGTCGAGAAGCAGGACGAGTCCTTTGTGGAGTTGTTAAACGATGCTTTAGGGCAACTCGACATCATCGTTGCGTGTGGTGCTACCTGTAGCTTCGGACCCATAACCGCCATTTGTGATGGCGCTACCAAGTAAATTGGTTGGTAATCTTCAGGTAAGTTGATAGCCCAAAGCTATCGTCAGGCTAGCAGCACAATCCGCGTGCGAACCTAGCCTGATTTCACAGAAAAGCTTTGGTATCAGAAAAATAGCTCAATTGGCAAAGCTGCAAAGAATTCGGGAAATAAAACCACAAATTCTCAGTCATATGATATTGTTCTAGATTCTAGATAAGACTGCAATTTAGTATGAGATGATTATGCTCAATGATTCTTTTCTCCTCAAACTAGCCTGCCGTGCTAGTAATTTGTCAGAGCGCGATTTCATAGTTCAACAACTATCTCAAAGCAAGGCACAGGCAGCATGGAAGACACCTCTGAGTCCTCTGGATAGTTGGAACATAAAGAAACTAGCCGGTAAATTAGCTGTACAGCCAGTTAAGGAAGCTTATGAGAAAGGAACCATTAGTCAATCGCTCATAGATGATTTACAAAAGCTGCTGAGTGACTATAAATTAGCTGAACGCAATTTAGACAACTTGTCTGAATCAGATAAATTAGTGTTTATCGAACTCCATCGTCAATGGTTGCAAGTTTATCAAGCAGCGATCGCAACATTAGATTTACCACAAGACAAATTTGACGATAGTTACTGGTATAAAAGAGATATTTATTACGGAAAATTTGCGAAAGTTTGCGAGCCGTTTTTGCGACTGTTACACCTGACTTTGCAACCGTTTTGCGATGCAGTCGATGCAGCTACCGACAATTGTCAGATTCATCAGCAGGTAGTGACGGATATTGAGCTTCACTTGCTGAATCGGTTTGATATGCACCTAGCCTGGGCGCTGGAAGCGAATATCAATATTTACTGTTCTCAAAACAAGATTGAGAAATCAACAGATAATCCTGATGCCTATATCGCCTATCTGGAAAAAACCTTTGCGACTCAGGAAGATTATCATCATTTTTATTGTCAGTTTCCCACGCTGGGACGTTGGTTAGCGCAGGCGACGTCTTTTGTGTGCCATCAGGGGGAAGAACTGCTGCAACGTTTAACGCGCGATCGCCACGAACTGAGTGCAACTTTCTTTGAAGGTAAACCGATTTCAGCGATGAAATCCTTAAAATTAGGCAACTCTGATTATCATGGCGGCGGTAAGAGTGTGGTGATCGTGGAACTAGAACTAAACAATAGCGAACCCGCCACTATTGTTTACAAGCCTCGCTGTGTGGAATCGGAAGCAGCAATGCAAGGTTTGCTTAAACATTTTACTCAGCATCAAGTTGTTGAGTTTGCGAGTTATAAAGTTCTTTGTAAAGAAGGATATGGGTATGCCGAGTTTATTCCTTCAGGAAAAAATTATGTCGAAAGCAAGCAAGCTGTTGAGCGATTCTACCAGCAACTAGGGGGATTTTTAGGTATTTTTTATATCCTTGGGGGGGGCGATCTGCATCATGAAAATATTCTGGCAACTGATGGGAACGCTTTCATCTGCGACTGTGAAACGGTTTTAGAAGCAGTGCCTTATGGCATGGACAAATTACCCGGAACAGTCTTTGATTCGGTGTTTAAGACTGCCATGTTGGAATGGCCTAGTGATACTGCTGCTGATAATGGCAATCAGATGAGGATTAGCGGTTATAGCGGCGGCGAATCTTACGAACTCTCCTATACCGTCCCCAAGGTTAACGACCACCGCATGTCATTGGCTTTAGGAATTGAACATCAAGGCGGGGTACGGATTGAAGTTGAAGCCACCAATCGCCTATATTACCAAGGTCAGCTTGTACAACCCCAGGATTATAAAAGCGAGATTGTGGAGGGGTTCAACCGGATTTATGAGTGGTTTCAGCAGAACCCACAAAAGGCGATCGCGCTCATCCAAGACTTATTCTCATCCTCCTGGGTGCGCTTTATAAATTGGGGAACACAAGCATATGCTAAGTTAATTGTTGCTGCGCGACATCCAAAATGTCTCGCCGAACCACTGGAAGTAGATTTGCTTTTCAATACTTTAAAAGAACACCATCGGCAGTGGGACGAGAACAGAGAATTGGTACAGATGGAACTGGCAGCAATGTGGCAATTAGATGTCCCCATCTTTACCACAAAAGCAGCCAACAGTCAAGATTTGATTGCTAACTATCAACAAGCACTGCCTAATATAGTAGCAATTACGCCTCTGGATAATGCCTGCCGACGGATTCAGAGATTGTCTACAGAAAACCGAATCATCCAAAATCAGTATATTTATACTAGTTTATCTCCTGAAGAAATCAATAGCCCTTATTTCATTGCCTCAGCTGTTAACTATGCTCAACAAATTGGCTGGCAATTGTGCGAACAGCTTGAACCAGACACCAGCAACGCTCCGTGGAAAACCTATGAATATACTCCCACTGGAAAACGCCTTATAGATATCAGCGGCGATCTCTACGATGGCTCTGCCGGAATCTGCCTATTTTTAGCTTATCTAGATGCTATTCAACCACAGCCAGAATTTCGCCAAGCGGCAGAGCGAGCTTTGTCACACGCCATAGAGCAACGTAATACTACGTTCATTGGAGCCTTCCAAGGAACAGCGAGTTTGATTTACTTATTGACCCACCTCGCTCAACTGTGGAACCGACCAGCACTGCTTGAGCTTGCGGTACAGTTGAGTGATGAAGTTAAAGCCAGAATTCATGAAGACAAATACTTTGATATTCTTCATGGCGTCGCCGGACTAATTCCGGTGATGCTAAATTTGGCAGCGGCGACAGACGGTAAAGGAATAGATTGTGCTGTGCAGTGTGCTGAACACCTGCTTGCGGAGGCAACTCGCCGAGGTGATACTTTGAGTTGGCGTGGAGAGCGATCGGATCTAGCGCGAGACAATTTTACTGGTTTTTCTCATGGAGTCAGTGGCATCGGTTGGGCGCTGATAAAGTTGGGTTGCCACCTCAATCAGCCTGAGTACATTACAGCAGCTCGTCAAGCGTTTGCATATGAAACAGCTAACTTTGATCAACAACAGCAGGATTGGTATGATTTACGCAAAACGGTAATGACATCAGAAGACCCAAACCAGAAACATTTTGCTAACGCTTGGTGCAACGGTGCAGCCGGAATTGGTTTAAGCCGGATTGCGAGTTGGGCAGTTTTAGGGAAAACTGATGATGATATCTTGCGCGATGCTTACATGGCGCTCAATGCAACTGTGCGTAATTTCCAAAAGCTGGGAAATGATTCGCTATGTCACGGCAAAGCGGGTAATGCGGAGCTATTCCTGCGAATTGCCAAGCTTAGAGACCAACCTTATCTACAGATGGAAGCGAATGTGGTTGCACAAGCGCAGTGGCGCAATTTTGAGAAAGCGCGGCGCTGGATTTGCGGGTCTAGTGGGAACGATATTCTCCCTGACCTGATGCTTGGAATCGCAGGAATTGGGATGCACTTTTTGCGGCTAGCTTATCCGGAGCGCGTTCCTTCGCCGTTGCTACTCGACCCACCTCCAAAGGTGTAGGTTAGATTTAGCAACGAGATTTCGTCGTTTGGCAAGCTTAAATAGAAGGTTTCAGGAGTGGAAGAATGACAAAAGAAAAAATAATGAATGGAATTATTTTGGTCTGCTTGTTGTCATTAGGATTTCTACTAGGAATGCCATCAACAGCCTTAGCTTTCAAAGTGCCAATTCACGAACAAATCACCCGAGAAGTGTTTGCTGATTTCCAAGTGGTGGCTGGCGGTCAGACACTCAAATTTACTGATTACGCTATTAACCAAATTGTGAACGCAAATAAGCACACAGACGATCTCCCCAATCAGGCTAATAGTGAAATGCATTTTGACGGTGAAGACTTTGCTGGTGGTAGTAAACGGGTTATGGATCTCAAAGAAAAAGTCATTAGCAAAGTGACTACCGAGGAGCCTGAATCTACCTCAGCCCGTAACGATTTAGGGACTGCTTTACATACTATCCAAGACTTTTATGCTCATAGCAACTGGGTAGAACTCGGTCATAGCAGCCCGAATATCAACAGAAAGATCGGAACGGAAATATTTTCTGGAGCAGACAAAAATACCCCAACCTGTCCTACAGATCCAGGAACTCTCGGTGGTGCAGGCTTAAGTCAATTAACTTCTGGATATTTCATCCTCAGCAATCAGTTAGCTTGTGGCGTTCCTCAAGGAAAGTGTCGTCATGGTGTTCCCGTGGTATGCCCTGATGGACTCAACAAAGATGATGACAGTCGCCCTGGATTTTTAACTGCACGACCCTTAGCTGTTGATGCTACCAAAGATTATCTCAACCAGATTTTTAGCGACTCTCGCATAACAGGTAATATTAATGTTATCAAACTTTTGATGCGAATAAATAATTAATCAACATCGTCCATTTTTTTAACCATTTTTTTTAACCATTGTTTTTGAAAGACTGGAATTTTTTGAGGTAGCAATGTCAAAAGAAGCTGTAATCAACTTTTATGAAGCCATCTTTAATTCATCAGAATTGAAACAGGAAGTTAAAGCAATCACGCGACCAGAAGAACTCACTAAGTTAGGAGCAAGGAACGGCTACTATTTCACGATAGAAGATATCACCCAAGCAGATGCTTCTTATGCTCCAAAAAATAACAAACCACTTTTCCCCACCGATTCTGACACTGATGTTAGCAATAAATTCCCCCAGTTTTACCATTATGAGTTTGAATTCTCGGAGATTCCGGGGTTTGAGGAAATAGCCCAAGAATTTGAAAAACTCAAAATCAAGCCCAGTACAGTGGATTTAAATTTGTATGAACAAAACTTTCGGGAAGAAGATTTAAAGTCTACATATGTCTCCCCAGCTTCACCGGGATTTAAGCAGATGTATGACGAATTACAAAATTCCTATTTAGATGTCCCCGAACCTAAACCTGAATATGCATGGTGTCCATTTCACTTAATTAACCTGGACGTTTATGTAGAGCATCCGCTTTATGAAGATTATTTTCGGGCAAAAGTGAAGCTACTCAAGCTTTTAGAAGATTATTTTGCAACTCAAGTCAGGTTTTCTGGAAGCTTATGGTATCCCCCAAACTCCTATAGATTGTGGCATACCAACGAAACCCAACCTGGTTGGCGAATGTATCTGGTTGATTTTGACTATTTTCAAGCTAAGGACGAGGGAGAAGCATTTTTCCGCTACATGAATCCCAAAACTAAAGAGTTAGTTACCCTAGAAGAAAAGCCAAAAGTAGTCAGATTTTTTAAAATCGAAAAAGAGCCAAGCAAATTATTTTGGCATTGCATTGCTAATACTACAAACTTAAATAGGTGGAGTTTTGGGTTCCAAATTTATAGTAAATGGATGGAGAAATTATTGCAGACTGCTTAAATAGAAAACCTCAGAAATAAAAAAATGAAATTTGTCTGCGTGTAGGATCGAGAAAAGTACGGGATTTCACCGTAAAATAATCAGCAGCACTTTATAAACCAAGAGGCGAGAAAAAAGTTATGAATACAGGCGAGAAAAAAGGTACGTTTAGAGGTTTGGATCGAGATGAAATCCGACAAATACAGATGTTAATGTTCCTGTGTATGTGTCTCTCACCGCAGAGCAAGCTACGTCAGTTGCTGGAAATGGCGTTAGCAGCCTCTGAAACTGAAACAATCGCTAAGGCTCAGGCGGCTCCGTGTGATGATGTAAGTGTGGATGGTCTGTTTATTTGGTTAAGTTCTGTGTTTGGGCAAGGAGATATGACAGAGTCGGAAAAGCAATTGCTGGAGTGGCAAAATGATGACCGCAATATGTTACCCGCCATTGATGAACTTAAGACGATTGAAAGCAAGCTGGGCTTTAAGATTAGCATCGAAAAACTTAATTCACAATAGCATCAATATGATTTAGCACTTACGCACAAGAATGAAAAATACGAACCGCAAAGACACAAAGGACACGAAGAGAAGACGGTTTCAAAGGGTTTTTGCGTAAGTCCTATGATTTTCTAATTTTTTTTGTGAGTCATTGCGAACTGACTGCTTTTATTAAGAAAAAGGAGGTCTTGCATGGGTAAGGATGTATTAAAGTATTCTCCTATCGCTCCACGTGAGTGGCGATCGGTATTGACAGCCTACGAAGCTTCTGCGCCGTACAATTATGCCGTGATAGACGATTTCCTCCAACCTGATGTTTGCAAGCAGCTTCATCAAGAGTTATTGAATCACCCAGGATGGCGCAACCAGGACAACACGGGGCAATCTCTCGTTAGCAATATGGCGCCTGGGATAGAGACAATTTTTACCATTGCAGAATCCCTCAAGGAACAATGCCCCTCTTTGTTCTCTGAGTATGAGTTGATTGAGCATTGGGCGCTCATGTACCCTAAAAATGCGTCTGGAAAGGTACATTCTGACATTGGGGCTTTAACTTTGAATCTCTGGCTAACGCCAGAGGAGTACAACTTAGACTCTTCTGGGGGTGGTTTAATTTTTTTTGATGTCAAACGCGAGTCCGAACCTCCGCCTGGTAAGTCTTTGTCATATCTTTGGTCAGAGGAGTATATGAAAGAACATACCAAAGGTCAAAAGGTCAGCGTCGGTTACAAATGTAATCGCGCACTGTTGTTTGCAGCGAGTACCTTTCATCAAACTGATGCTTTTCGCTTTGCCAATGGGAAACCGGAGTCTCACCGAATCAATCTTTCTTTAGCATTCGACAATCCTACGGTTTATCGCGAGCGTACTCGCTCGTTGAGAGAAGCATTTACCAATGGCAGTAATGGAGAATGACAAGCAATGCAAGCTCTAGGAAGTTTCTTTGCATGTCCGCCAGAGCTTTTTTTTAGACCTATACAGATATTGCGTCTGTGCAGGCGTGTTCGAGAACGTAGCCCTAACGAGTTTGAAGAAGTCGTTCTCCCTTGGAGGCATAAGATTAAAGTACGACCTGATGAGTATATCGGTTCTTGTATCTGGACAATGGGGCTTTACGATCTCTGCCTGTGTGAATCCATCTGGAAGCTGCTCGATCCGGGTGAATTTGCTGTAGATGTTGGTGCCAACATTGGGCAGATGACAAGTGTTATGGCAGCCAGGGTTGGTCGATCTGGTAAAGTATTTGCTTTCGAGCCTCATCCAGAAATATATGAAGAACTACTCGCAAATATCAATCTTTGGGTTGAGACTCCTAATTTAGCTAAGATTTCTCCTCATCAGGTCGCTTTGAGCGCTCAAGCCGATAAGGGGTGTCTGTATATCCCTGAAAGTAAGATATGGGGTGCAGGTTTTGGCACGAATAGAGCGATCGCTTCCTTGGACTTGGATAGCGACAAGACAAGTGCCGAACCCAAAAATTACGTTGTGGTTCAGCTAGAACGACTAGATCAATTGTTGGAGGATAATCAATATATAGGACTGCTAAAAATTGATGTTGAAGGACATGAACTGGCTGTTTTAAAGGGCGCTGTAAAATTGATTAATAAAAATCAAATTCGAGATATCATTTTTGAGGAACATGCCAATGACCCTCACGCGACCCTAGTTACCAATTTCTTAGAAGAGCATGGGTATACCTTATTTTACTTAATTAAAGAATTTTGGGGTCTGGATGCAGGTAGCCTTAAAGAGGGAAGAGCTAAGTATAGCAATAAAGTTTACTATAACTGTCTAGCAACGAAAGAACCAGAACGTGCATTGACACGTCTAAAAAAGAGGGGCTGGGCTGTATTAGGTGTTGCCTTCTGAAGGTGATTCAAAGTTCGCTTATAGCGTTCGATGAATCGCCCAATTAGCTAAGTTTCCACCTTCCATTCTCCAGCAGTTCTAGTAATAAATGGTGGTACTTCACCAAAGTCGGACGATGCCCAACGCTCATGTAGGTTGTTCCGGTTTCCACAAGATGCTGGTACAGATTTTCTTCGTTTTTGATATCCAAAGCGCTAGTGGCTTCATCGAGGATGGCATAACGAGGTCTAGCAATCAACAGACGGGCAAAAGCAACCCGCTGTTGTTCTCCCAAGGAAAGGACATCAGACCAATCTTGTTCGACATCTAAACCACCGAATCTCTCAACTAAGTTTGGTAAACCAACTTGTTGGAGAACAAGATAAAGTTGCTCGTCATTGTATTGAGTCTGATTATTTGGATAAATTAGCTGATTGCGTAGTGTACCCAAAATCATGTAGGGGCGCTGGGGCAGAAACAGCATTTGACTCAGATTCGGGCGGACGATTGTCCCCGTACCAGAATTCCATAAACCGGCGATCGCCCGCAACAGCGAACTTTTACCACAGCCACTCGCCCCCATCACCAGTAGTCCTTGTCCTAAGGGCAATTCTAAAGATAAATTTTCCACTAGGGTTCTTGAATAGTTCGGAGTTTGCAGCGTCAGTTGCTTAATAGCCAAGCAAGAGTCTTCAAGTATATTGATTGTCGGTGCATAAACTTCTATTGTGTTTTTCGTTTTATTTCGTTGTTCAAGATACTTTTTAAAGGTGTACAATCGCTCGATTCCAGCTACAAATCCAGTCAAAGAATTAAATCTATTAACAATCAAATTTAATGCGTTGAAAACACTCATAAAAGCACCCATAGACTCAGAAACTTTACCAACTTCCATGTCTCCCGCTAGAATCCTAGGAGCCAAAATTACTACTGGAATCAGGATGGGAATAAATTGATAAAGATTAGTTAGTAAACCCAGATTAAACTCGCGGAATATCAGGGAATTCAAATTTGCAAATACCTCGTTAAATAGCTTTTTTGCAGAGCTTGACTCTTGTAATTCCCCACGATAAAAAGCTATTGACTCAGAATTTTCGCGGATTCTTAGCAAGCCAAAGCGGAAATTTGCTTCTTTTTTTAACTGTTCAAAACGGAGCCTAACTAATGGTTTACCGAAAATTACAATCACTAGGACAGTGCCGAACAACATATAAGCTACGATTAATAAGACTAAAGGTCTATAAATATTCCAGAGAACCACACTAAAAGCGATTAATTGAAGCACTCCCTGAACGAGCGACACAAAAAAACCTAAAGCATCTTGAGTAAAACCTTTGATATCTTCCGAAATACGCTGGTCTGGATTGTCAATTTCTTTATTGAAATTTAGGTAGTAATATCCCCGATTTTCTTTCTCCAAATATTTATCTATAAAATGTCTCGTCATCCACCGCCGCCAGAAAATTCCTAGCTTATTCACTAAATAACCGTATCCAGCATAAAGTGGAATATATACTACTAAAATCCCTAAGAAAGTAAGTACAGCTTGCCAAAACCTCTGTGAGTTTTTTTGAGATAAAGCGGAAATAAAAATGCCCTGTTGCTCGTTGAATACTACGCTCAGATTTGTGTAGCTTAATAGAACTAACCCTATCAGCAGCAGTAAAGCAAATGCACCTATTTTCTCGCTTCCAAGCCAGTAAAGTTTTGCAACCGCCCAAAACTGCTTCAGTGGTTTCAAGTTTAATCGATTCATATTCAAACTTTTTTGAAGGAGAAAATTAAGGTAGAAATGAAACTGAGTGTCATTATCCCTTGTTTTAATGCAGAGCATACCATCGCCGCTCAACTGGAAGCCCTCGCTAACCAGCAGTGGTCCGAGCCTTGGGAGGTAATTATATCCGATGGCGGCTCAAGCGATCGCACCACAGCAATTGCAGAACAGTATCGAGAAAAGCTACCGAATTTACGGATAGTTGACTCCTCTGACCGACGGGGAATTGCTCATGGTAGAAATGTGGGCGCACTCTTTGCTGCTAGCGAAGCACTTGGCTTCTGCGAGGCTGACGATGAAGTCGGATCTGGTTGGGTAGCGGCTATGGGGGAGGCACTCTCTAAGTATGATTTCGTAGCTGGCTATTGCGAGATCAAGAAACTTAACCAACCTTGGGCAATCAAGGCGAGAACGGGTGGTAGACTGATTGACGGGTGGGAAGATGGCATTCTCAGGGAGAACAGCTTTGTGAAATACGCCATTGCCGGAGGATATACTGTTGGGATTAAACGCTCAGTCCATGAAGCGA
Source organism: Tolypothrix sp. VBCCA 56010 (assembly GCF_050875635.1). Classification (NCBI taxonomy): domain Bacteria; kingdom Bacillati; phylum Cyanobacteriota; class Cyanophyceae; order Nostocales; family Tolypothrichaceae; genus Tolypothrix; species Tolypothrix sp. VBCCA 56010. The sequence goes on along the minus strand of NZ_JBPAOH010000028.1, from coordinate 33,689 downwards.
TCGGCGGATTTGATGAGTCTCTGCCTGCTGGCGATGATGTTGATTATAGTTGGAGAGTGCAGCTAGCTGGGACGAAGCTACATCATATCCCAGATCTCAAGATCCACTATCGGCTGCGCCATACCTTAACTGGTATTTACCGTCAAGCCTATGTATATGGAAGGGGTAGTGTTTATCTATACAGTAAGTATCAACCATTAGGCATCTATTCAGGTCCCTTGCCAGATGTAAAAATCGACTGGAAGCTTCTGCTCAAAGATTTAGTGAAAATCCGTAGCCAGGAACACTTGGCGGCATGGTTATGGAAGGTTGGCTATCAAAGAGGATATCAACAACATTCGTTGACGAATTTCGAGGCTGAAAGCCTTACAAATTAAGGCTGCTTCAAATTAAGCATCAAAGCAAATGTCAATAAATATTGAGAATAAAGTCAATAAATTTTTCGCTGATTGACTTTATTCTCAATATCAAGGACAAACTTTTATGAAGTCGCATCCCAAAATTTTTTCTAGCCAGGTCTTAGCTTCCAGTTCATCGAAACGTTAATGTTATCACTTAGAAACAAGATTTAAATATGAGCATAGAAGCATCACCAGTGAGAATACTTTGGATTGATACAGCAAAAGCATACGGAATGTTCCTAGTCTTTTATGGTCATTTTCTGGAAAAATTAAGTGATTTAGGAAAAGTCTCAGCATTTTTACAATTCAAATTCATTTATTCATTTCACATGCCATTGTTTTTTATATTGGCAGGTTATTTGAGCAAAAAGACCAATTTAAACTATAAAGAATTTTTCCGATACCATTTTACCTCTAGAATAATTCCCGTTATCTTTTTTAATTTATTAGCTATGGCTATTAGTATTCCACAAGATATTTTCTTAGGTTCTTTACATTTAAATAGTTATTTATTTGGTTTAATAAATTTAGTGAAAGGGTGTCCGGTATATAATTTTGTTACATGGTTTCTTGTTTGTTTGTTTACAGTTGAAAACATTCATTTCTTTTTATCTCAATATTTAAACAAAAGTAAGCAATTAATAATTTTTACTGTCATCCTGTTTTTGATTGGGTGGTTAATCAGTTTAAAAATAGAATTCGTTACCTCGGTGACGGGAATAGGAAAGAACTTTTGGTTTGTACACGAATCATTAGTTGCCTATTTATTTTATCAATCTGGAAGTATCTTAAAGAGTTGGGAATTGTTTGACGAAAAAAGAACTTTTCAATTTTTTATTTTGCTCTTTACTGGCTTAATTGTCTTGTTCACCTTCAATTTAAACACAGATCCATTCACCGTAAACAAATCAGCCGTGATTATGGCTATGTCAAGTCATGGAAATCTTGTACTTTTCCCGCTAACTGCCTTAGCAGGTTCACTTTTTGTTATATCCTTAGCGAAGTTAACACCTGACTACCAAATAATTCTTTTCATCGGTCAAAATACCTTAATTTTATTAGGGCTAAATGGGTTATTTTTTAACTTTGTAAATCAATGGATTTTATCATTAATAAATAATCTTTTAACAGACTCACATTTAGTAGTTTTTGAGGCTTGTAGCTTGCTAACTTTAATTTCCCTAGTTTTATGTATCCCGTGTGTATTTATTTTTAATAAGTTTATACCTCAACTTGTAGGAAAGCCAAAAGTTAGTGGACCCTTATTGAAAAACCTGCTTTAAATATACTTCAATAATTACCTAGATGAGGAGAACTAAAGCTAAAAACCTAATATTAGACAAGACTCTCAAGGTCTACAATACCCTCTGCTTTTCCCGCTCAAAGTTGATGTATGACTTGATGATTGGATTGTTTATTAATCGTTGGAATTTGGTCTACCAATTTAGTTGCTAAACGAACATATCTTTAACAGCATCGAAAAAGCTAGAGTCATGCCTGAAAATAAAGCCATTATTATCACAACCATTAATTACCCGACTGATGCCGTCAAAAAGATAGCCAGTAACTACCCAGATTGGAGCTTTATTGTTGTTGGGGACAAGAGAACACCGACTGACTGGAACTGGGAAGGCGTTCAATTTTTGTCCGTGCAGAACCAATTGGCACTTGAGAGTGCTTTCGCCAGGGAATGCCCTTTCAACCACTATGTCCGGAAAAATATCGGTTACCTCAAAGCTATACAGGATGGTGCAAAAGTCATTGCTGAGACAGATGATGACAATATTCCATACGACTCGTTTCTGGTTTGGGTTGACAAGCAAGTGGAAGGTCACCCGGTGCAAAAGCATGGTTGGGAGAACGTCTACACACACTTTACAGACGCTAAAATCTGGCCACGCGGCTTTCCTTTGGAATACATCAACGAGAGTTTTAGGAAAAAGAGCCTTTTGGGTGAGAAATCCACGTTTGATTGCCCTATCCAGCAGTACATCGTTGACGGCGACTCAGACGTCGATGCAATCTATCGGTTAACAACGGAACAAGAGATTAAGTTTAGACCGAACACAGTCATTCTCAAAGACGGTACCTTCTGCCCGTTCAACTCACAGAACACAATTTGGTGGCCAGAGGCATATCCACTTCTCTATTTGCCTAGCTTCGTGAGCTTTCGACTAACTGACATCTGGCGATCGTTTATTGCACAAATCTGCTTGTACAAGCAAGGTAAAAATCTTGCTTTCCGGGAGGCGACCGTTTTTCAGGTGAGGAATAAGCATTCTCTGATTCGTGACTTTAAGGATGAGGTTCCAGGTTACGTAAATAACGTCAGAATTATGGAGATCCTTAGCAGTCTGACGCTATCGGAAGCACCAGACAAGACGAGCGAGAACTTACGTCTGTGCTACGAAAAGTTAGTAGAAGCAGAAATAATTCCACAGGAGGAGTTACATCTGATTGATTTGTGGTTAAAAGACCTCAACCATTTAGGGGCATCCCACTTTTGCAGAAATATCAAATAGCAAACTGACCATTGAGTTGACACTCTCCGTCCTAAAAGTGCGGAGATTCTTGTTTCACAGGGAGATCCAAACAACCGGACGCATCGAGATGCTCAGATTACTTTACCCTCAGCAAGCTTACACCGACTGCCCGACGGCGTTTTGACTCATAGATTTATCGAAACTCTTGCTACGACTCCCACGTTTGTACAAGATTTAGGATTTTTGCTACCAGGGTTCCGGATCAGGAGTTGTCCGCTTGACCTACTTCGCCTTTTTATGTGCGCTTTACCGCTACCTTGTATTGTAGCAGAAGTCGTCCTAGAAGGACGAGGCTTTAAACCCAAAATTTTCGGTAAGCGCAGTAGTAGTACGGCAACGAGAAGGCAAAGCTTTCAGGCTCTGATATTACTACTTGTCGATCGCTAGCTAGTCAGCAATAATTTCAGAAAATGAACGATTTTCCAGGTTATCAAGCCGAACAACAAAGTTTTGTACTGGTATCAGCCGCCAGCTAGAATCACTGAAGATTTCTAGAACTTGCTTGTGATAGTTCAGTAAACTCTCTCGATGACCAACACTGATAAAGGTGGTTTCACTTTCCTGTAGCTGTTGGTAGAGATGCTTCTCGTTTTGCAGATCCAAAGCACTGGTGGCTTCATCCAATAAGGCGTAGCGGGGGCGATTGAGTAAAAGTCTTGCAAAGGCAAGACGCTGTTGTTCTCCTATCGACAAAACGCTACTCCAGTCTAATTCTGCATCAAAGCCACCGACTTTAGAAAGCAACTGGGGAAGGTTAACTTGGTGCAGCACTGACTCTAGTTCTTCATCTGGAATTTCGCGATTAACATTGGGATAAAGCAACTGTTCTCGTAGAGAACCCAGAATCATGTAAGGACGCTGGGGTAAAAACATGATTTCCTCTAAGCTAGGTCGGACAATGCGACCAGATCCCGTGTTCCACAACCCGGCGATCGCCCTTATCAAAGAACTCTTGCCAAGACCACTAGCCCCCATAATCAGTATTCTCTCACCAAGTTCTACTGAAACCGATAAATCTTTAACTAATGTTCGTTCGCCGTTAGGAGTTTGCAAAGTCATTGCTTCTGTGGCAAAGCGGTTGTCCTCCACTAGTTCAATAGTGCTGACATTTTCTTGTTTCTTCGGCGCTGACAAAACCTCCGCAAGGCTAGCCAAACGATTAACCACAGCAGCAAGAGCGCTGAGAGTATCAAATCTACGTACAATCACTGACAGCGCCCCCGAAAGCTGAAAGCACAGCATACTCGCTTGAGTAACAGTCCCTAACTCAACCTGACCGCTAAAATATAATGACCCTAGGGCTAAGTACGGTATGATAAAGATAGAATTTTGATACGCCACGGTTAAAAATTCTATATTCCGCTCCCAACCAACAAGCGAATTCAAGTTCTGCATCAGTTGAGCCAATCGCCCTTTTACTAAACTCAATTCTTGATTTTCTCCACGAGACAAAGCGATAGATTCAGCATTGTCGCGGATTCTCACCAAACCATACCGGAAGTTGGCTTCGTATTGAAGTTTTTCACCGTTAAGATTAACTAACTGTTTACTCAAAAAAATCACGCTCAGGTTAGTCAACACAGAATAAATTACCAGAGTAATAATCAGTAGTTTAGAAATTGTCCAGAGAACGATTCCGTAAGCGATTAAATTAACAACTTGATTTAGAATAGCAACCCAAAAATCCAAGATGGTTTGAGTAAATGATTCAACTTCCTTAGAGATACGCTGGTCTGGGTTATCGATATCAAGATTGGTCTTGAGTTCGTAATAAGCTTTATTGTAGAGATATTTATCAAGAAAATAGTTGGTTAACCATTGTTGCCAGTCGATAAAGAGTTTCTTTTTGATGTATTGGGAAAAAACCATCAAGGGGACGATTACGATTAGCGAAGTGCTGTAAAGTAAGAGCAGGGAAAAATAGTTTGATATCTGGTGTCGAGCCATCACGGTAATCAAGTCCCGACTTAAATAACTGCTCACGACATTCACAACCGTACTTGATAGCAGCAACAACAATATAATCGTTGACATCAACCACGGTTGCCAACGTTCTTGTAACTGTTGCCTGTAGTAGGCAAAACCAGCAATTGTAGCGAGCAAAAGTAAACCAATGAAATAGATAGCTGGCGACTGGATAATCTGGGTAACAGAGTCTGCTAAACCTGGAGCAATACTGTTGAGGATTTCTGGAAAGTAGTGCTGTCCTGCTAAACTGATTGCGCTGACAGTAATAAAAGAAGTTATTAAAAGGAATGCCATTAGCAACAGCAACAGCCCTACAAAAGTTCCTTTTCTATCGGATAGTGGATACCAGTAAGGCTGGACAAGTGCTAAAAATCTTTGCCAAAACTGACGGTCAAATCTGTGGTTTTCACTCATATTCTCAAGGGTTTTTTGCCAAAAAGTTATAAAACCTTCAAATCGTACCTGGAAAGTCAAGACTAGGTTAATTGCACCACCGTCAAATAAACTATTTTATGTTTTAACAGTTCGGAGCTAGTTGCCCATTCAAGCAGGCACACCGCAGAGAGAGCATTTGTGGTAAATTATCAGACAACAATCGAGAGGACTCAACCACGTACCAAAATTCCCTGCGTTGGGTGGACTACCTTTAAAAATTTAACTTTTAAACGCGGCTGTTGCACGGGCGGGGGGAACCCTCCGAGGTTATGTACGGAGGAAACCACAGCGAGGACTTCTGTTTGCACGCAACTGGCTCCTTTGCTACGAGTGCTCCTCCTGTACAGACGTTCCACACTCCCACGTCTGTACCGCTCCTCCTAACTTTTTCATTCGTCTATTTGCCAAGAATCCTTGGTTATTTCTTCATCCAGGATTTTCTTCGGACGAACTACGACAACAATTCGACCCAGCAGAGGAATTGAAGGTGCGGTTTCAAACCATTGAAAATCTAGTTCGCCGGCGTTGTCAACCACAAAGTAGCTGCCATCATCCCATTCTTGCACTGCGCGATCGCAAACTACCAAAACTGTTTCTGATTTCGGTTGTGTTTGGTTGGGCAAGCGATCGCTTTTACATAAAATTACTACTGGATCGGATGCACCTAACACTACTTGCCAACCTGGTAAAGGTACCCAAGCTTGCTCTCCGGCAAATTTTACCATGCGAAATGGTTCAATTTGTTCGACTACAGGAACAGCTTGCAAATCTTGCGTTTTTAATGGCAACTCACCCGCTACGGGCACCAGGCGCGGCAATTCTTCTTCAGATTCCAGGCGGAAAAAGGGTATAATTGGCGCGGGACGTTTAGGAACGACAGTAAAATCAGTTAATAATTGTTCTATTTGCTTTCTGGCAGTTGGCGAATAAGCAAAGCGTAAACCTTTAGCAATTAGACGCGATCGCTCTTGTAAATCTGAGTATTGACGAGCAAGTTTCCAACATTGATAAGCAACTGCATCCCCAGGATGATTAGAAAACCCATCCGGTAAGGTAGGAAAGCGGGAAAAATCTTTGATTGCTTTTGCCACTTCTTTTGCTTCGTCGGCATCAACCTGGTGTTGAAAAGTCAGTTCGGCAGCAGCAGCGCGTTCCGAGTTGGTTAACAAACGCAATTCATATAAAATATCACTACCGCGTGTGCCGTAATGCGTAAGCACTGCTGGTGATGCCCCAGCTTGTTCTATAGAATTGTAAACTTGAGCGCCGACAATTACTTGATTTTGCTGAATCGGTTCAAAACCGGTAGCTTCAAAAATTTCTTGGGGATTGTGCCCAGCTTTTTGCAATTGAGCGATCGCCATTCCCCATTCCACCCAGTTGCCTTGTTTTTGCCTGAGCTTTCGCAGCAACTCTTGTGCTGCATCACCAGCATTGTCATAATTTTCAGGTAGTGGTGGAAATTCAGTCATAATTTGCTCTTAATCGCGCACGATTCCAATATCATTTTAAGGTTTAATTGTTTTCAATTACGCAATTTGTGCAACTGGCGATAAATGCGGATTTTCATTTGTTTTCTGTAGCACTAACTACAGTCTCATTTTACATCCGGGAATTACATCCGTATATTTCCGCAACGTTTCTGAAGTACTTTCAAATAAACTTAGTATGGAATATAACAATCTGAGTACTATTTAAGCAATTATCTTATGGATAATCCCATTTCAGAAATTGATAAAGTCCGCCGTCAATTGATGACTTTAGAACGACCTAAGAAACTGAAAATCCTCGTAGTTGACGATGAGCCAGATAATCTCGATCTGCTTTATCGTACCTTTCGACGTGATTTTCATGTCCTGAAAGCCGATAGCGGTATCAACGCTTTAGAAGTTTTGGCAGCATCCGGGGAAGTAGCGGTAATCATCTCCGATCAGCGGATGCCAGAAATGAAAGGAACTGAGTTTCTCAGCAAGACTGTACCACAATTTCCGGATACAGTCAGGATAATTCTTACAGGTTTTACTGATATTGAAGACTTGGTAGAAGCGATTAACGCCGGACAAGTCTACAAGTATATTACCAAGCCTTGGGACCCAGGTGAACTCAAAGCGGTAGTGCAAAGAGCCGCAGAAACTTACGATTTACTGAAGCAACGTACAGAAGAACTACACCGCGCTCATGCTCAAATTGCCTTGCTGACATTTTTAGCGAAAGTAACCCAAACAACTCCTAACTTAGAAGCAAGTCTGACATCAATTGCTACGGCTTTTAGCGAGACTTTTGCAGCGGATGGCTGCATTTTGCAATTAGTGGAGAAAAATACTCTTGTTAACACTCAAGGGACTTGCAGTAATACAGGTACAATTGAAAATTGGCTAGATCAAGATCCGCTGACAGCAGAGGCGATCGCTAGCGGAAAAATCCAAGTTTCCGTAAATGTACCCAAAGACCAAAAACTCGCTAGTATCGCCCAATATCCAGATAATCAAGTACAAGCACACTTCATTATCCCGATAATTTACCGCTCGGAAGTTTTGGCGGTGTTGTCGCTACAGTGGAAACAACCATGCACTTTGCGAGAAGATGAATTAGAGCTAATTCATACCTCGGCTCAACTAGTTGCGATCGCGCTTACTAGCAGTTGCTGCATCAAAACAAAAATTTAGTCAAAAGTCAACAGTCAATAGTTAGACTCTTGACTGTTGATTTCTAAGTAAATATTGCTTAATCTTCTTTTTCAAGTTCATTAATTTTGATGGCTGAAGGCAAGCTTTCGCAAGGCAGGGGAAGCTTTCGCAAGGCAGGGGGAGAAAAAAACTTGGTTTTCTTACCATAAACCCCGCAAAGTTTATGAAGGTGAACTACTAGAAACAGCATGTTTATTTGTTGAACGTGTAAAACTTGAATTTGTACGAAAAGTAAGACCCCTCTAAATAGGGGTCTTTTTGATATTCCGAATATGAACCAAAGCAAGAATAATATAGATGTTCGCGCTATTTTTGACCGCATTGCCCCTGTTTATGACCAGTTGAACGATTGGTTAAGTCTGGGACAACACCGCATCTGGAAGGAAATGGCAGTCAAATGGAGCGAAGCCAAACCAGGTGATACTTGCCTAGATTTATGTTGTGGAAGTGGTGATTTAGCTTTGCGTTTAGCGCGACGTGTAAAAGTCACGGGAAAAGTTTACGGAGTGGACTTTTCCCCCAACTTACTAGAATGTGCCAGACAACGCTCTAGAGCGCAATATCCCCAACCGCCTATTACCTGGTTAGAAGCAGACGTGCTAAATTTACCCTTTGAGGACAATTCTTTTGCCGCTGCGACAATGGGCTATGGTTTAAGAAATGTTACAGATATTCAACGCTGCCTGAAAGAATTACACCGCGTCTTGCAACCGAGCGCAAAAGCCGCAATTTTAGACTTTCATCGTCCAAGCAATTCGCAAATCCGCGCTTTTCAGCAGTTTTATTTAGATAATCTCGTTGTCCCGCTGGCAGACTACTTGGGTGTTAAAGAAGAATACGCTTACATCAGTCCCAGCTTAGATCGTTTTCCCATCGGCAAAGAGCAAGTAGAGCTAGCTCGTCAAGTTGGTTATGCAACTGCCACACACTACCCCATCGCGAACGGTATGATGGGAATGCTGGTAGTCAGCAAAAATTAGTGAAGAGTTAAGAGTCAAAAGTGATGAATTAATTCCTAACTCTTAGTACAGACGCGATTGATCGCGTCTCTACAACTCCTAACTCCTACTCCGTTCTCCTAACTCTTTTAATTCTTCCCTTGGATTGGTCTCATCTCTGGCTTTACGTGTCTCCCCCGGTAGTGGGTGGAATTATTGGCTATTTCACGAATGATATAGCCATCAAAATGTTATTTCGTCCCTACCGGGCACTTTACATTGGTACAAAAAGGGTTCCGTTCACCCCTGGATTAATTCCTCGCAATCAAGAACGCCTTGCGAAGAATATTTCTAATACAATTATGGGGTCGTTGCTGACACCCGAAGAATTGCAAAAGCTGGCACGGCGTCTGTTGCAAACAGAACGGGTGCAATCAGGGATTCTTTGGTTGTTGCAATTGGCGATCGAGCAAATTAAAGGCGATAAACAACATAAAAGTACAAAGATTGTCGCGGGAATTTTGCGCGATTTGTTAGGAGAATCTTTGCCACGTCTTTTGAAGGTTTTGGCGCGACAAGAAGACTTTTTAGAAACGCAAATAAATCAAATTTTTGACCAAATATTACTGGAATTTAAACTCAGCGAAGAACAATCTACTCGGCTTGCTGATTGGTTATTGCAAGTAGTTTTACCGCCAGATGCAATCCGCCAAATAATTATTGATTTTTTGACCGATCGCACGATTCAAATTATTGATGAAAGCTTTCGCGAAAAAACCAGCGGTACTTATTGGGTAGTGGCAAATTTGTTTGGTTTACGCAATACTTTAACTCGATTGCGGACATTTTGCTTAGATGAAAAAGAGGTGACAAATCAACGCATAAAAGAATTAATTCAAGAATTGCAAATGCGCGATCGCCTGAGAAAAATCCTGCAAAATATATCTTTACAAAACTTGCCAATGGGGACGGTGCGCCAATTGCGAAAGACTACGCGCGAAAGTGTGCGTCATTACCTGCAAACAAGTGGCGGTGATTTACTACAAGGATTAACTGATTCCGTTGACTGGGAAAATATTGCTTCATTATTACTAAATCGTCTTAGCACTTCTCCGGTTGTTAGTTCTTCTTTAGATGTGGTGAGTGAAGAACTGGCGCTAATTTTAGATAAGTATTTAGAAAAAGATTTAGAAAAGATTGTCGCTCAGGCGATACCCATTTTGTCAATAGATCAAGTGATTGTCGATCGCGTCAAGTCAACATCACCCGCTGATTTAGAAGCTGCTATTGAGGGAATTGTCAAAAATGAATTGCAGGCGATCGTTACTTTAGGCGGTATTTTAGGTTTTATCGTCGGGTTATTTCAGGTAGTGTTATTGTTTTTTAGTCAATAGAGATTTATACTAATTTATATTTTGATGTAGAGCGATGTCTTGCGACAAGTCGCTCCTTTGTTTACGCACTTTTTTCTAAAACTTGATGAAAAGAGCGATCGCTCTGGACTCTGTTAGAGAAATTGGTTCTCCTAACAGCCAAGTGGCAAAGTCGGTAGAGAAATTTTCAAAAAAGAAATTTGCAAACATTATCGAACATTCCCAAATCCTACCATTAACTAGCTGGCGAACTTCCTCTGCATTCTCGGTGCAACTAGACGAAGCATGATTGCTAAAACTAATAAGATAACTAAAGGTAAATAAATCAGCATTGACTGTTGAATTCTCAGGCTGAATTCCAGCGTAAACGCTAACCAGAAAAAGTGCATTCCTATAGTGTGCAAAATTTTCCAAGCACGTTGACCGATTAAAGCAGCCGGACGCTGAAAGGATGTTATAGTCATGGCTATGAGTAATAAATAACCGAAAGTGCCGCCTGGGTCAAATTTGGGAGTTAATCCAGAAGTGGCAAACCATAATCCGATCAGAGCGATCGCATGATAAGTATGCGACACTGCCATTGATATCCCTAAATAACGGCGATTCTTTAAAAGCCATGCAGTGAAAGAATTTGACCAAATTCGCCGAAGTGCGGATGCGACAAAAGCACTAAGAAATAGGATACACGAAGTACGGGCAGTTGCTCTGATTGCCATCCGCATTGCTTGCTCATCAATACCATAAAATAACCAGATGACAGCAACCATAGCACCAATTATCAGCGTTGATAAACCAACGATATTCCAACCTTGAAAAGCGATAGTACCTTTCATACATTCTTACTTGTACTTTACTGCTGATTGGTACTTAATTTAGCGATCGCTTCGTGTCGCTGTCTTGCCTAATATTCCGAAAAATGTCTTAATCTTCACTTATATTGAAACTCCATCCCTTCATCGGTCAAATTCTCCGCGCCTCCTAACTGCTAACTCCGCGCCTCCTAACTGCTAACTCTTAACTCCTAACTTTTAACTCCTAACTTCTTTTACAGCGCGTCTCGATATACCTTTGGTGTTGTTTTGGTATGTTCGCGAAACACTCTGGTAAAATGACTTTGACTTTGAAAGCCGACTTGGTGACAGATTTCTACAAGTGTCAATTCCCGTTTTAGCAATAACTGCTTTGCTTTATCGATTCGGCATTTCATCACATATTGATGCGGTGTCAAACCTGTAGATTGCTTAAATAAACTAGCAAAATAATGCGGACTCATCTGCACTGAAGCTGCAACTTCAGCTAAAGTTAAATTGTGGTCTAAATGTTCATTGATGTAATTTACAGCTTCCCTTAATCTATACTTGGGCAAACCACCTGTATAGTTTTTAATCTGCTGTTGACGTACAGAATATCTTCTCAGTAAATGCACTGAAAGCGCTGTTGCCATCGATTCTGCATAAAGCCGACTGTCAGCGCCGGAGGCTTCTAATTCAGCTTTTAATGCCAATCCCATATGCTGAATTAACGGGTCGCGTATGTGCCACTGCGGTACAAGTTCGGTATAAGCTGCCACAGATTCACCAGCAACACGGTTAAGAATTGCAGGTTCAAGAAATAGTTCAACTAATGGAACTTCCCGATCAATCTGTGTTCTGGGGAAAGGTTGCGAAGCTGGGATAATCGCAATATCACCCTTAGCATAATCCACTTGCTGCCAACTTTCGTTTAACATATAGCTGGCACGAAAATTATCAAGAGCAATAACGATAAAGTGCCGACCCATGTACATTTCCGGTGTTTCGTCGCGTGGTTCTATTTCATACAATAGGTTCAAGCCTTCCCATCCTGCCTCAAAGCTGGAGAGGAGATGTAAATGTTCAGGAGGTTCGTTGTTAGACACGGCTAAAGTCGGCTTTGATGATTTTTATCGCGTGCTTGAGCGGCTTGTCGCTAGGATAATGCATATATAAGTCTAAAAATCATCCACTATTTGAATATGTGTAAATAGTATGCATTCCCAACTTACCGATGCCCAAAATTTGCTTTCTGACTTGATTGCCCGTTACTCATCTAGAGTAGATTATCTCATGATTCGCCTGGAAGAAGCAGAAGATACTGATATTTTGTTACGTGGTGACAAGATAGAAACTCTAAGCGAAGGTATTTCAATTGGCGGACAAATTCGCGCTTGTTATAAAGGTGGCTGGGGTTTAAGTAGTTTTAACCAGTTAGCGACAATTAAAGAGCGGATAGAAGAAGCGATCGCCGCAGCGCGGATGGTTGGTGATGAAGAAACTATACTTGCCCCGATAGAAACGGTACAAGCGATATGCACTTTACCGCTTACAGGTACTGACCCGCGAAAAATTGCCTTGGTGGAGAAAAAACAATTGTGCGATCGCTACACCGATTTACTCAAAAGCGCTGACCATCGCATTGCTACTACTTCAGTTAGCTACGGTGACAGTTCCCAAAGAATCATCCTCGCCACTTCCGAAGGCACTTTAATTGAGCAATCTTGGGTGGATATGGAAATGCGCTTTGCCGCTACCGCTAAAGACGGCGAAACTGTGCAAACTGGCAGGGAAACCACCGGCTCTCGCAAAGCTTATGAAGATTTAGCACATTTGGATGAACAAGTCAAGAGTGCTGCTCAAAGGGCAGTAGCAGCTTTATCTCTGCCATCAGTGAAAGGTAATACTTATGCTGTGGTGATTGATCCAGTTCTCACCGGGTTGTTTGTCCACGAAGCCTTTGGACATCTTTCTGAGGCAGATATGGCTTACGAAAATCCAGATTTGCTGGAAGTAATGACTATTGGTCGGCGGTTTGGTGCAAAAGAGTTGCAAATTTTTGATGGTGCTGCACCTCAGGGACATCGCGGTAGTTATTTTTACGATGACGAAGGTACACCTGCGACTACCACTCAACTGATTAAAGATGGCGTTTTGGTGGGACGTTTGCATTCTCGCGAAACCGCCGGCAAATTGGATGAAGCGCCTACAGGCAATGCACGTTGTCTCAATTATCACTATTCGCCAATAGTGCGGATGACGAATACCTGGATTGAAAGGGGTAAAACGCCAGTAGAAGATTTATTTACTGGTATCAAAGAGGGAGTGTACGCCCGTAATTGGTTGGGGGGAATGACAAACGGGGAAATGTTCACCTTTAGCGCTGGGGAAGCGTGGATGATTAGAAATGGCAAAATTGCCGAACCGGTGCGGGATGTGACGCTTTCGGGTAATGTTTTTCAAACTTTAGCAGATATAGAAGCGATCGGTGATGACTTTTACTGGGATGAATCCGGTGGTTGCGGTAAAGGTGGACAAGATGGTTTACCTGTCGGTTGTGGTGGACCGAGTTTAAGAATACGTGATGTGGTGGTTGGGGGGGAAGCTTAATTAAGTTAGGAGTATTGAGTTAGGAGTTAAGTAGTTCAACATTAAAAAACATCAAATGTAGGGTGCGTTAGCGAAGCGCATAACGCACCCTACACGGGAGTTATGCTAAATTCAGCTTGATGCCATAAAACAAGGACTTCTTCAATGACAGCTTCTATAGAACGTAGCTTAAACAAAATACCACCTTTAGAAAGTGGCGATAGACTCAGCCGCCACGAATTTGAGCGCCGCTATACAGCAATGCCGCAGCTCAAGAAAGCAGAATTAATTGAAGGAGTCGTCTACGTGTCATCGCCATTACGTTTCAAAAGTCATGGACAACCTCACGGTGATTTAATTATTTGGTTAGGAACTTACAAGGTTTCCACCCCAGGAGTAGAGTTAGGTGATAATGCTACAGTTCGCCTCGATTTAGACAATGAACCACAGCCGGATGTTCTATTATTAATCGATGAAAAATTGGGCGGACAGGCAAAAATTAGTGAAGATGACTACATCGAAGGCGCACCAGAGTTAGTGGCAGAAGTTGCCGCTAGTAGTGCATCAAATGACTTGTATGATAAGAAACGCGCATACCGTCGCAATGGCGTGCAAGAATATATTGTTTGGCAGATTTTAGAAAATAAAGTTGATTGGTTCAGCTTGCAAAATGACGAGTATGTAACATTAGAAGCTGATGCAAATGGTGTGATTAAAAGTCGGACATTTCCCGGTTTGTGGTTAGATATGACAGCGCTATTAACAGGAGAAATGACTAAAGTTTTAGCGGTACTGCAAGAAGGTTTGAATTCGTCAGAACATCAAGCTTTTGTTGAACGTTTGTCACGCCAATCTTAATTTTGAGATATATCATAGTTAATAAAATCAAGGAATCGTGTTATGTCTCAACCCGTTACGGAAATTTCAACGCCTCAAGGTGTAACGGAAGATGTTATTTTTCCTAAAGGAGATTTACTGAGTGACGAACCCCCTTTGGAAACCGATCGCCATCGAGAACAAATCGATTTTCTGATTCGTTTAATTAAATGGTTGTGGCGCGACCGCCATGATTTTTACACCACAGGCAACCTAACTATTTACTATAGTCCTAACCAAAAGAAATCTGAAGACTTTCGCGGACCAGATTTTTTTGTTGTTCTGGATACAGAAAAAAAAGACCGTAAAAGCTGGGTAGTCTGGCAAGAAGACGGTAAATATCCGAATATAATCATTGAGTTGCTGTCTGACTCAACCGCAGCAGTTGATAAAAATTTTAAAAAGCAGCTTTACCAAAATACCTTTAGAACTCCTGATTATTTTTGGTTTGACCCAGAAAATTACGAATTTAAAGGGTTTCATCTAGTAGACGGTAAATATCAAGAACTGACACCAACCTCTGAAGGTTTATTGTGGAGTCAACAGTTAGGGTTATATTTGGGAATTTATCAGGAAAAATTGCGCTTTTTTACTGCCGAGGGACAGCCAGTACTTCTACCAGAGGAGGAAGTAAGTCAACAATTACAAGAAATTAACCAACAATTAGCACAAGAACGATTACGAGCCGATCGCTTGGCTGAACGTTTACGCGCAGCTGGAATTGATCCAGACCAAATTTAGAGTATCTTTTCCATAAAGACGGTACAAAGGCTGTCATTGTAACGCTCAATTACATAAAAGCCGAGTTGCTTATAGAGTTTCACAGCTTGTGCTTGTTTTTGTTCATCTCCACAGTCCAGTCTGACTTTCTTGTAACCTGCTTTCTTGGCAAAATCTAAGAGCATCTGTGCCATTTTTTTGCCAAATCCTTGTCCTCGGTAATCTTTGAGCAACCACATCCGCTTCAGTTCGCAGATTTCGTCATTTAAACGCCTAATTCCTCCGCTACCAACAACTTTATCATCATCGACAAGTACCAAGAATGTACCTTTATTATCCAAATAGTGGGATGGCATGTCATCTATATCTGATAACGAATCATGATTTCTAATTAATTCTTCAGGAACTTGAAGTATTTCTGAGCATACTGCAAATATAATTTGTTTAACTTCTTCAATTTGGTGTAATTTTATCGTTGTGATTTCTCTCATTTGTATTATTAATACTTAAAGCAAAATCTACCTGTTTTAACAACGCATCTTTAGTAGAGTTGTTATCTAACACAATATCAGCACGCGCTGCTTTTTCGGTAATCGGCATTTGACTCTTAATTCTGGCTTGTGCTTGTTCTAAAGTTAAATTATTCCGCTGCATTAATCTTGCTAATTGTTGTTGTTCCGAACAGCTTACTACCCAAATTTCTGTCACTAAATCAGTCATTTGCGCTTCAAATAGTAAAGGCACAACAAACACCAGTAGAGACGCGATAACCTGTGTCTCTACAATAGCGCGATCGCGCACGTAAGGATGAATCAAATTCTCTACCCAACTGCGTTCTGTTTGATTGTTAAAGATAATTTCGCCTAACTTAAGACGGTTGAGGCTTTTATCTGCAAGTAAAATTTGTTCTCCGTAACGTTGAGCGATCGCTTGAAGTATTGGCGAATTTATAGATACTGCATCTCTAGCATATATATCTGCATCAAAAATCGGCAAGTTGTAAGCTGTAGCTAAATAATTTGCAACAGTACTTTTGCCTGTAGCAATACCTCCAGTTAAACCAATTATACGTTTCATTGGGCATTGGGCATTGGGCATTGGGCATTGGTAATTGGTAATTGGGCATGGGGCAATGGGCATTGGACAAAGAACCACTAACCACTAACCACTAACAACTATCAACTAACAACTAACTACTAACTACTAACTACTAACCACCCATTCTATCAAAGCTTGCGTTAATCCTTCTAAAGTATGTTCTTCAGCTTCGACATCCACACGTCCTAGTAAAGAACGACAATCTTTAGAGGTTTGCGGACCAATAGAAGCAATACAAATTCCTTCTAAAGAATTTGCTAGTGAGTTGACTGAAAATAGTTTTGTTGTCAGTTTATTGAAACATTGTACAGTTTTAGAACTAGCAAAAGTAATAATATCCACACTTTTATTTTGCAGCGCTAATTCTGCCGCTGAAGGGATGCTATTTGGACAGCAAGATTGATATGCTGCAACTTCTGTTACCTCTGCACCTTTAGCGGTGAATTCTTTTACTAAAACTTCTCTTCCTCCGCTTTCAACTCTGGGAAATAATATCTTTTTTCCTGTCAGTTCTTCAGGAAAGTTTGCTATTAACGAATCGGCGATAAAATTGGGGGGAATAAAGTCTGGTTGCAAACTGTGTTCTTTGAGTCTTTGAGCGGTTTTTTCACCGACAACGGCAATTTTGATATTAGCTAAAGCACGGTTATCTATATTTTGTGTGTTCAGCCGTTCAAAAAAGTAGTCTATGGCATTGGTGGAAGTGAGAATTAACCAATGAAAATCGGATAAATGCGCGATCGCATTATCTAAAGGTTCCCAACTCGAAGGGGAAACTATTTCTAATGTTGGCATTTCAATCACAGTAGCACCAACTTCAGTCAGGCGATCGCTAAATTGGCTCGATTGTCCAACTGAACGTGTAACTAAGATTGTTTTACCGACGAGGGGGAGGGAGGAGGAGGGGGGGAGGGGGGAAGGGGGAGAGGGGGGGATATTGTTCACGGTTTCGGTGTGCGGAGAATTGTCTTAGTCTATATTCTCAGATTGTAGGTATCTGCGTAAGCCGACAACTTCCCCAATGACTATTACCACTGGTGATAAAGATTCTTGAGCGGTTTCTTGGAGAATATTGCCAAGTTGAGCTATGATAATTTTTTCTTGGGGAGTACCCGCCCAACGGATAATAGCAATGGGTGTTAAACGCGATCGCCCGTACCGCAGCAATTGATGTACAATTTCAGGTAAATTTCGCCCTCCCATCAAAATTACCAGCGTTTCTAAACGTGATAGCGCTTCCCAATCTAAAGCTTCTGGTTCATGCGCTGTAAACACTGCAAAACATCGACTTAAAACCGGATCTGTCAGGGGAATTCCTGCAAGTAAGGGTGCTGCTAAAGCTGAGGAAATTCCTGGTATCACTTCAAACTGACAACCTGCTTTTTTTAAAGCTTCAATTTCCGAAGTACAGCGTCCAAAAATAAACGGATCGCCTGATTTTAAGCGTACAACTTGTTGATTTTGCTGACAATGTTTGACGAGTAAGTTGTTAATTTCAACTTGCGGTGTACTCGGTTTCCCACCGCGTTTGCCTACATCTAATTTGAGACAATCAGATGGTACTAATTCTAATAATTGGGCATCTACTAAAGCGTCGTAAACTAAAACTTCTGCCTGAGCTAAGAGATGATAAGCTTTGACGGTGAGGTATGCGACATCTCCTAATCCTGCACCTACGAGGTAGACTTTACCTTTTTGTTTAGTCATGACTTCTGGAGGATTTTTAACCGCAGATAAACGCGATCTAATGTAGTAAGCACGGAGAGTGCTTAAAAGACTAGTTTTGAGCGGTAAACCGCTCACTACGACGAATTAAGATTAAAAGTTTAATTTATTTGTGTAGTGTTGATTTTTTGGAATAGCCGATCAACTCGTTCAAGCATCTTGGAGTTTCCTTGCGCTTGAAATAATTCTCTGGCTTTTTTCAAAGCAACGATCGCATCATCTAGTTGTTGTTGCCTTCCTAAAGTTACTGCTAAATTATAATAGGCGTAGCCATTCTTTGGATCGAGGCTGATGGCTTTTTTGTATTGAGCGATCGCTTCACTTGGTTTACCTTGATCGTCTAGCGCATTTCCTAAACCGTTGTAAGCTTGTACATACTTGGGATCGAGGCGAATTGTTTCTGTATATTCAGCGACTGCTTCTGTTAGCTTATCTTGATCGTATAATGCTGACGCTAAGTTGTAATGAGCCGATACATATTTGGGATTGAGGCTAATTGCTTTTCTATATTGAGCGATCGCTTCTTCTTTTTTGCCTTGAATTTCTAAAGCTTGTCCTAAACCGCTGTAACCTGCTGGATTTGTTGGTTCTAGGCGAATGGCTTCTGTATATTCAGCGATTGCTTCTGTTATTTTACCTTGTCCGTGCAATGCAGTTGCTAAATAATAGTGAGCGGCTGCATATTTTGGTTCAAGACTAATAGCTTTTTGATATTGTGCGATCGCTTCAGAGATTTTGCCTTGATCGTACAAAGCATTTCCCAAATGTGCTAATGCTGGTGCATAATTGGGTTCTAGGCGAATCGTTTCTGTATATTGTGCGATCGCTTCTGTTAGCTTACCTTGATTGTAGAGAGCATTGCCTAAGTTATAGCGAGCTCTTACATATTTTGGATCGAGGCTGATGGCTTTTTGATATTGAGCGATCGCATCATCTAATCTATTCAGCCGTGCTAAAGTCAAACCCAAATTAAAGTATGCTCCAGATTCTTCTGGTTCTAGACTAATCGCTTTTTTGTAACTAGCGATCGCTTCACTTGACTTCCCTTGATCGTCAAGAGTATTTCCCAAACCAATATAAGCTTTAGCAAAGTTTGGTTGCAACTCGATTGCTTTTCTAAAAGCTGCTTCCGATCCTTTTAAATCTCCTTGTTCATAAAGATTTACACCTTCCTCAAAGCTAGCAACTGCGTTTTTGTTAAAAGGTGCTATCCTCTCTGAAGCGTCTGGTTTGTTTTGTTCACCTACGCTGACAATCACACCAAAAGCAGTATTAAGATTTGTCAAACATAAGCTGATAATAGTTGCAGTCAGCAAACTTGTTGTTTTCAGCATTTTACTAAAATATTTACATTTGGTTTAAATGCTTACTTTGTCTTGAATTACATCTCAGATAATTTACTTGATCTAGCTTTCATTTTATCTAATAATTGAGTTATTTTCTCAACTTTTTCGGTTTGTCGTTGTTTTTGCAATAAATCTTTAGCTAATTGCAGGTTTTTTATCGCTTCTTCTCGTTTCTCTTGTTGCATGAGAACATTAGACAAACGCAAGTAAGCATCAGCATATTTGGGACTGCGATTAATCACTTCACCAAAGATTTCCGCTGCTGATTCTAAATTACCTTGTTGCACCAAAACATCTCCCAACAGCAAGCGAACCACATCATTAGTAGAGTTAATCGAAATTACTTTGCGAAAAATCGCTTCTGCACCTGGATAATCTTCTTGTTGATAAAGAGTTACTCCTTGTTGAAACAAATTTGAAGTAATCAAAGTTTTCGCCGAAAAATACATCAAAATGGCGATAGCGAGAATGACTACAGCTATAGCAAAAATTGAAGTTGAGGGAATTTCTAACATGATGTTAAGCTAAAAGACAAGCAATAGGGAAAATCAGATATTCGACGAAAAACAGCTTCCAGATGAATTGATAAAATTTAGCGATCGCGCTTTTATCTTGCAAATCAACCGACTTACTTTTAAACCACATTAAACCCAGCGTCGCCAGATGAGTAATTACCACGAAAACTGGATTAACTTCTGCAAGACGTAGCACACCCACTAAAATCATACCAACATAGCAAACAGTTAACACCCAAAGAGCCAGATTAAACACAGCTTTTTGACCGAGTTGCAGAGTGAAAGTACTGATATTGTAGAGGCGATCGCCTTCCATATCAGGGATATCTTTAAAGATAGCGATCGCAAAGCTAAACACCACAATAAACACCGTCAAAACCCACACCGCAGACGGAATTCCTTTATTTGTTTGCAACAGCCAATTAAAGTGCAAAAACAGCCCCAAATTAACAACAGCCCCGCGCACACTAAAAATACACAAAGCCGCCCAAAAAGGAAACTGTTTTAAGCGAATTGGCGGTAAAGAATAAGCCGTCCCAATCGCCAAACTAATAGTTACCAAACTCAATAAAAACGGTCCACCCAGCCACGCTATAGCTAGTGCGAGAATACCAGCAATACCTACAATTAATTGTCCGGTGCGGCGCGAAAATTCTCCCGCTGCTATTGGCAAATGAGGTTTATTAATTTTGTCTATTTCCACATCTTCTAATTGATTCAGCCCGACAATATAAACATTGCCACACAGACAAGCAATCCATGCCGAAAAAAGTTGCCCTAAACTCGGAAAAGAAGATGATGTAGCGCTAGCAATCAAATACAAACCCAACACACTCAAAGTAGTGCCAATAATCGTGTGTGGACGGGAAAACTTCCAAAAAGCATACAACCAGCCACCCAGAAAATTGAAAGACCCGTGCTTAGAAAATTGACTCATAATAATTTTTGATTTTCAATTAAAAAGAATAGGTAATTGGTAATTGGTAATCGATAATTGGTAATCATTCATTCCCCATTCCCCATTCCCCAATCCCTCATTTATTTCCACATAACAATCCAAATCGAATTAAACCACGTTCATAACCACGACGCATTAACCCCAGCGATAGCGCTCCAACAATAGTACTCCAACCCGATCGCAGTAATCCGAAAATTGCTTGGGGAGTGAACGCCGAATCAATTACTATATTCCAAAATGGGGCAACAGCAATAGACCAATCAGCAGTGCGGATATTTTGTAATGGGAGTTTGCGTGCGATCGCTTCATACTCAGGCAAAGAAATCACATAAGGCAAACAATACACTCGGTAAATATCCTGCAAATGCTTTTGTTCATCGGCACTCAGCGGTGACTCATCAATCGGACGATGACACCAAGTCACCATAATCAAAGTTCCACCAGGTTTTAGCACCCGATAACACTCTTGTAAAAACTTGGCTTTATCCGGCATATGTTCGCCACTTTCCAGCGACCAAACCAAGTCAAAAGAATCTTCAGCAAAGGGCATTTCTTGAGCATTCGCCACTTGAAAATGACATCTACCACTCAAACCAGCCTCTTGAGCGCGTTCCGTGGCTCTAGCGGCTTGCACGGGACTCAGAGTAATTCCGGTTGCAGAAGCATTAAACTTTTCTGCCAAGTACAGAGAACTACCGCCAATTCCACAACCTACATCGAGGATATTCTCTGCTTGCTGCACCCCCGACCACTTGAGTAATTCTTCGATTAAGTCTATTTGCGCTTGACGGCGGTCTTTTTTCAGCTTTCCATCTGCACCGTAGTAGCCGTGGTGCATATGTTCGCCCCAAATTTCTTCCCACAGACCGGAGGAAGCATCGTAAAACTGCTGAATTTGTTGGTAAAGTGTTGCACTCATGAATTTATTGGGGAATGGGTATTGGGGCATCGGGCAAAGGAGGGCAATGGGCATCGGGCAAAGGAGGGCATCGTCCAAGTGAAATACGTCTAGCTTATTTTTATTTTCATTGCCCATTGCCCCATGCCCATTGCCCAATGCCCATTGCCCTAATCAAACATATTGGTAGGCTACCATGTGTGTTTTTAATTAAATAAGGGTATTTTTATTTTCAGGGAGAGTCAGCCCTACTTCAGGAGCGATCGTAAAAATTCAAATTTCTAAATTTTACCTTGATATGACTGTTGCTCGCACAATTTGCTTGGGATTTCTCGCTGTGATTGCTGTGGGAACGATTTTACTGATGATGCCTTTTTCTACCAGCAATGGTACGTGGAATGACTTAATTGTGGCATTATTTACTTCCACATCCGCAGTTTGCGTTACAGGTTTATCAGTAGTAGATCCTGGTACTTATTTTTCCTTTTGGGGACAGTTGTTTATTGTTTTACTAGCTCAAATTGGCGGGTTGGGCTACATGACAACCACAACTTTTCTGATTTTGCTAGTTGGGCGTAAGTTTGATTTGCGACATAAAATGGCGATTCAACAAGCTTTAGACCGACCGGGAATGAGTGGTAGCACGCAAGTTATTCGCTCAATCATTGCGACAACTTTGATTTTTGAAATTACTGGGGCATTTTTACTTTTACCAGCTTTTGTTCCCAAGTATGGATGGAGTCAAGGACTTTGGTTAGCTATTTTTCATAGTGTGAATGCTTGGAATAATGCGGGTTTTAGTTTGTTTAAAGATAACTTGATTGGGTATCAATCATCTTTTTTAGTCGTCTTTACTATCACAGGCTTGATTATCTTTGGCGGGATTGGTTATCAAGTTATTTTGGAAATGTACTTTTGGTTACGCGATCGCCTTACCAAAAAAACAGTCAACTTAGTATTTTCTTTAGATTTTAAAGTTGCTACAATCACCACCATCTTCCTTTTATTAATAGGAACAATTGTATTTTGGGCTATAGAAATCAGAAATCCTCAAACCTTTGGTAATCTCAGTTTTCGCGAGCAATTATTAGTTGCTTGGTTTCAATCAGTGACTCCCAGAACTGCTGGCTTTAACACCATTGATATTGGCAAGATGACAAATGCTGGTTTGTTTATTACGATTGCGCTGATGTTTATTGGTGCAAGTCCCGGTGGTACAGGAGGCGGTATAAAAACAACAACGTTGAGAGTTATTACCAGTTGTACAAAAACCATTCTCCAGGGAAAAGAAGAAGTTTTATTATATGAACGCAAAATAGCAACATCTTTAATTTTGAAAGCTGTTGGTGTATTGCTAGGTTCAATAACAACCGTGATTGTTTCGACAATTTTAATTAGTATCACCGATCCAGAATTAGATTTTATTCAAATTATGTTTGAAGTAGTTTCAGCGTTTGCTACAGTTGGTCTGTCTACAGGAATCACCGCAAATGTAACTATAGCAGCGAAGCTAATTTTAATTATGACAATGTATATTGGAAGAGTCGGTGTTTTACTACTAATGTCCGCTGTACTAGGAGACCCCCGTCCTAGCCGAATTCGCTATCCAGAAGAAAATGTACTCGTGGGCTAGTAAAAAAGTAAAAAATAAAAATTAAAAAGGTAAAAGGCTTATACTTTCAATTTTTTCTTTATTAGAGATGTATCTCTATTTTTGCACACCTTGTATTAGTTATAAAAATCATGATAATAAATAATCAATAATTAAATATATGTATACCGAACTGATAAAATGTAACTTTATCAGGTAGAAATAAAGTTATCATGAGTTCGATTTGAGTATTTTTTGTTTTAGATACAGACAGGTAAAATAAGGAAAACAACTGTGAATCTGTCATCGTTAGGTTTTTTTCGCAATCTACGTCACGATAACCGCCAATTTGCCGTAATTGGCTTAGGTCGCTTTGGTCGCTCGGTATGTTCCACGCTGCATAAACTAGGCTACCAAGTAATGGCAACAGATATTAATCAAAAGCGGGTATCCGACGCATTGACAGAGCAACTAGTTGGTCATGCTTTGCAATTAGATTCAACGGAACCCGCTGCATTGAAAGAAGCTGGAGTTTTTGAATTTGATACGGTAATTGTGGCGATTGGAAACTACGTTCAAGAAAGTATCATTACCACGCTAAACGTCAAGGAGGGTGGTGTACCTCACGTAGTAGCCAAAGCCTCTAGTGAAGTTCACTGCAAGCTGTTGCAACGTGTGGGGGCAGATCACGTTGTATTTCCGGAGTTTGAGGCAGGTTCTGCATTAGCGCGATCGCTCACCAAGCCTTCAATCCTAGATAGATTTGACCTTGACCCAGATAACAGCATTGTCGAAATTATTGTACCTGATGAATTTCATGGTAAAACTATCGCCGAAGTTCAACTTCGTAACCGCTATGGGTTGAATTTGCTGGCAATGAGTCACAATGGTAAATTTATCATTAATCCTGACCCAAGTAATTATCTAGAGCGCGGTTCAGCAATAGTAGTTATTGGCTGCAACAAAGATATTAATCGTTTGCCAATTTAGAAATTGGGCAATGGGCAATGGGCAATGGGCAATGGGCAATGGGCAATGGGCAATGGGAGATTTTTTCCATGCCCCATGCCCGATACCCCATGCCCCATGCCCATTGCCCCATTCCCCACTTTCCATTACCCCTTCCCACCCAGGTTCGCTGGAGTTTCTAGAGGGGTTTGTGGTAGATTTGGCATTTCTGGCTGCAAGGTGGGCTGTTGTTCAACTGAAATTGGTACATCCCCAGGATTGCTTTGTGTTTCGGTTGGAGGAGTTTCTGGTTGATTTGGTGTTTCTTGATTGTTAATAGAAGTTGGTGTTTCCGAGGGATTTGAGGTTTGAGTAACTTCAGGTTGGCTTTTCTTTTGGGCAATTTGCAGCATTAGTTGCTCAACTTTATTAGCTTCTAAAAGGTTGCCTAATTCGCGGTATTCATTGCGAGCGCGTTTAAATGCTGCGTTAGCTTTGTTAATATCGCCTTGATTGTAAAAAGTTACTCCCAAGTTGTAATAAGCTAAAGCATTCTTAGGATTTTGATTAAGTGCTTGCTTGTAAGCGGTAACAGCCTCTGAAGCTTGACCTTGATTGGCTAGCAGACTGCCCAAATTAGAGTAAGCGCTGGCATTTTTAGGATTTAGCTGCACCGCTTGACGATAAGCGGCGATCGCTTGCGGTATTTCACCTTGCTGTTGTAAGGCGATCGCTAAATTAAAATATGCATTGGCATTACTACTATCAAGATTTATTGCTTGCTGATATTCGGCGATCGCTTCTTTTAGCTGACCTTGTTCATACAGTGCCAATCCCAAGTTATAATGCG
Source organism: Tolypothrix sp. VBCCA 56010 (assembly GCF_050875635.1). Lineage (NCBI taxonomy): Bacteria > Bacillati > Cyanobacteriota > Cyanophyceae > Nostocales > Tolypothrichaceae > Tolypothrix > Tolypothrix sp. VBCCA 56010. The sequence continues at coordinate 8,439 of NZ_JBPAOH010000028.1, read as the reverse complement.
CTGCAACCATTGTTGGCTCTATCACCAACGCTTGGCGATAAGCAGTAATTGCCGCTTCTTTTTGTCCTTGTTTTTGCAAGGCTAAAGCTAGGTTATAATACGCCTCGCCCAAATTAGGATTCATCCTAATCGCTTCTGCATACTCTTGCACCGCTGCCTCTAAGCGATTTTGCTGTAAAAAAATATTACCTAAGTAATTGCGTGCCAGCCCCAAATTTGGATCTCGCTGCAACGCTTGCCGAAAGGCATATTCAGCACTCACTAAATCATTGCGGTTATAGCGCATCACTCCCTGCTGATAATAACTAGCTGCTTCTAAATCCTGAGTGACAACATTTTCTTGGGCAAGCAGCTTGCTTGCTGGTATAAACGTTGATGTCACAAGCAGCAAAAACGCAGAGGAAGAAAACAGCACCATCTTGGAGGTGCAAAGAAACCACTGACAAAGTTGATATTTTTTAAACATGAATGGTATACCTGCACTTATTGTTAAAGGCTTATAAGTCAGAGTACCCACCAGAAAAGAGAAAATTAACATCGGGCATGGGGCATCGGGCATCGGGCATCGGGCATAGTCCTTTGTGAAATACGCGATCGCTTCTTTTTATTTCCATTGCCCATTGCCCAATGCCCAATGCCCAATTCCCAATTCCCTAATTTCTTGCTTCCGGCAAAATGAGCATTGCATCACCGAAGGAATAAAAGCGATATCGAGAAGCGATCGCTTGCTGATATATATTTAACAATCTTTCCCGACCAATTAAAGCACTCACCAGCATCAGCAAACTAGAACGCGGCAAATGAAAATTGGTAATCAAACCATCAACTACTCGCCATTCATAGCCTGGATAAATAAATAAGTCTGTCTTGCCGGAAAATGGCTGCAAATTGCCAGATTTAGCCGCTCCTTCTAAAGCACGGGTTACTGTTGTTCCCACAGCAATAATCCGACCGCCGGATGCTTTGGTAGCGCGAATTTGCTCTACTGTTTCCGGGGGGACTGAAATCCATTCTTCATGCATTTTGTGAGTACTAACATTCTCCACTTCCACTGGGCGAAACGTACCCACGCCTACATGCAAAGTCACAAAAGCTTGATTAATGCCGTGATCGCCCAACCGCTGCAATAAGTCCGGTGTAAAATGTAGCCCAGCCGTCGGAGCTGCGATCGCTCCTGGATGTTGAGCATAAACTGTTTGATATTGTTCGCTTTCGGCTTTGGATTGTGTAATGTAAGGTGGCAAAGGTACTTCACCATACACATCCAACAATTCCACTAAAGAAACTCCCTCTGGCAAATCAAATTGCAACAAACGTCCCCCAGTTGCTTCATCCGTCTCCAGAACCGTAGCAGTGAGGGAGGAGGAGGGGGGGATGGGGGGAGAGGGAGAGGGGGGGGATGGGGAAGCAGGGGAAGTAGGGGAAGTCGGGGAAGAAATTTCCCCTTGTCCCCTTGTCCCCCTTGTCTTTCTTGTCCCCCACTCCCCCACTCCCCCATTCCCCCACTCCCCCACTCCCCCACTCCCCCACTCCCCCACTCCCTCCACTCCCCTTGCTGCAAAAACAATCGAAGCACCCACTTTGAAGCGTTTTCCTGGCTTGACTAAAGCTAACCAACAGTTGTGGCGTCGTTCTTCTAATAACAATACTTCTATTTCTGCGCCAGTGGATTTACGACCATACAACCGCGCTGGCAAAACCCGCGTATTATTCATCACTAGCAAATCCCCTGACCGTAATAGCTCCGGTAAATCACGGAATATGTGGTGCAAGGGTGCTGAATATTTGCCTGTGCTAGGAGAATTTACTAATAAAAGCCGGGAGGTATCTCTAGGAAGTGCTGGATTTTGAGCAATCAGTTCTTGAGGTAATTCATAGTCATACCCAGCTAATGAACGATCTAATTCAATGTTTTGTGGTTCCTGGCTAGGAGTTGCATTCATGTTGGCTAGTGCGGGTATGGAGTGCATCTATCTAAAGAGAGTTTCAATAATAAAGCTGGTTTTAATTTTCTTTTATTAAAAGCGATCGCTTAATTTCACCCCTAGATTTTACGATGGATACTATTAGGTAACACGTAAACAACAATATAAAAATTGGGTAAACCTCCCCATCGAAAAACGGGGGCTTTTACCCTAGTCAACAGTCCGGTCTATCTATAAATATAGAAATGTATGATTGGTTTTGATCCCAAGCACCAAGATGGAATATTTGTATTACCTGGCAAATGCCAGTTTAACTCTAAGGGTGGTTCAGCACCTGCACGGCAGACCCCAGACACCTGTTTCATTCGTCACTGTCATTCATCAGATTGATGGCTGGGTGGTTAGGGTCAAACTAAAAGGTAATGTTACACCCCAAGAAGATGGCGATTTTCGGGCTTTCTTAAATGAATTAGGAATTAGTTACGACCCACCAATGCGAGTGCAAATGGCACTTTGGAGTTTGGAAGCAGGGCAGTGTCCTGTTGATGTGATGCGTCGCTACCAAGTAGCGATAGTTTCTCATGGAAATCCAGAGAAAGAAGAAATTGAAGCGTTTAGACAACAGTTTGTCCGGGGACTGGGCTACTGTCCGGAAACGTTAGCGTAATTCCATATTACTAAATTAACCCAAGCGAATGATTGTGGCTAATAGCTGAACATTGGAAAAGCTATTAGCCATTAGCTATTGCAGCCACCATGAAGGGGTGTAGGGGGTAGGGTGTGGGGTGTAGGGAACCCCATAATTAAAATCAGGGGTTTCACTTCCCGGACACTGTATTTTTCGTACGTAGTGCCTAAAAATACATTTTTTATTTTTACATACTTAAAAGTACTTGCTCTGTACCCAAGCTTCTCAATCGCGGAGACGCTGCGCTTTCCGGGGCTTTTTCTTCCCTACACCCGACACCCCACACCCTACTCCCTGCCCCGAAGGGGCTGGTCATTGACATCGAAAGCTCCTGGAATGTATTCTTGCAGCGTTAAGTGATATACCCCATATTCGGAACTAGCTAGAACTTCGGAGCTAGCCATAACCGCACGCAGTTTTTTTGATATTCGTTGACATTGTACTATAGCAACATCAAATCGGCAAGGATAATCCGCTTTCTCAGGATACTCTGATAAAAACATCTGCGCTGTACTAAAGAGTTTTGCTTGCTTTTGTCGGGTGATAGCGCTTCTTCCCCCTGCATCCCAATTACCACAACTGCGAGTTTTGACTTCAATAAATGCCAGCATTGAGTTATCTGGTTTCCCGTCTTCAAATTGGGCAATGATGTCAATTTCTCCCCAGCGACAAGAAAAGCGACGGTGGAGAACAATCCAACAATTAGATTGTAACCATTGCGCTACTAGGTCTTCTCCTAAAGTACCGATATCGGGATAATGAGATGAAGTCCGATTCGCCATTGGCTAAAAATAGCATGAATTCTATCTTATGCGATCGCCTAACAATTGCTTTTACGAAATCTCCAACTCAGCTAGGGTTGCAGGGTAAAACAGTAAATCGCATTTGGGCAAGCATACTCAGTTTATTGTTTTGGCTATCAGTTTCGATCGCAGCATCTTTCTATTCTGTGCCAAACGCTTTCGCACTGGAATATAACAAAGAAATTCTGCTCGAAGCTGATTTCTCAGGACGTGATTTAACAGATTCTAGCTTTACTAAAGCTAATCTTCGCTCTAGCAACTTCAGCCATTCTAATTTGCGCGGTGTCAGCTTTTTTGCGGCAAATCTAGAGTCGGTAAATTTAGAGGGTGCCGATCTCTCAAATGCGACTCTAGACTCAGCTCGTTTGATAAAAGCGAATTTGACAAATGCAGTATTAGAAGGTGCGTTTGCTGCTAGCGCTAGGTTTGATGGTGCGATTATTGACGGGGCAGATTTTACTGATGTGCTGCTGCGTCGGGATGAGCAAGACAAGCTTTGCAAAATCGCTAAAGGTACAAATCCCACAACCGGACGGAATACCCGCGATACTTTGTTTTGTTCGTAAAAGTTAATACTAAAGTGCGTCGTGAGGGTCAACTGACCCTCAGACTACTTTTAGCACGCTTTCAACAAAAGTCTAACGTAGTTCTCCGCCATGACAACAGCAAAGTGGTATGGGAAACCAGAGTGCATTCTTTGCCGTTCTTTTTCCGGTACAGCGGCTTAAAGTCAAACATCCAGGGATAGATATTTAAAACCACTTCTTGTTACGTTTTATTACTAATCAGTAGATGTACGTTCTTACACAAAAGTTCAAACTACAGCTTCGTTTCTCTGACAATCAAAAACTACCATCAAGCTGACATCAGGTGTGAGTTGGCGTAAAAGCCGCAAATGACCTTCTGCATCAGACTGATTGCGGAATCGAGCGATAATTTCTTGTTGCGTATCGGGAAGCAAACGAGCAACAGCCCAAGAACTAAGACGCTTTTTGTAAGCGATCGCACCAGAAGGAGAGACGGAATCGCTGTAATCTCTGTTTTGTGGCATGATATATGTTATCCTTATGTGTTTTAGTCAAGGGCGTTAGTAAGTCTCTTGGCGGGGATGGACTAACGCCTTTTTAAATGATGCTCCCACTTGGATATCACAGTAATTCTAGATTGTCAACAGTGCCCTCGCCACTTTAATAATTGATTTGCCGAAAACTTTAACATCGAGGTGCGGCTTTCAATGAGAACATCCCAAGAAAAATGTTTAATCCTTTTCACGTAAAATGATTAGTAACATTTATAACAATATATACGGTTAATAGTTCTAGGGCATCACAATTAATTCAGGCTACAATGCCGGAACTTCGTCATTCGTACTGAGGTTGATAGCAACTTCTAAGAGTGAAGGTAAAAGGAGGTGATTTTCTTATATAAAAAGTGAAAAACTCAATTAAAGTTTTTACTACTTTGACAATATTGACGACTTACGGCTGAGATATCACGAGGGTGGATGGGTGAGGGTGGAATAATCGCGCTTGTTCTTCATACACACAAGTTATTCCAAAGGACGATTTGAGCAAATTCAGCAAAAAGAAAAGCGATCGCCCTTAGCTGCGTGACACGAAAAGACGCGCTACTTCACAGACAAAATTGGGTAGCAACGGCGACGCGATCGCATCATCAATCAGCAACGTCGTTACCTGTTTTAACTGAGCATTGTCTTGTCGATAGACTTCAATTCGTTGAGCAATGCGATCGACAATCCAATATTCCTGCACTCCCTGAACAGAATACAGTTTCAACTTGGCTAATCGGTCTCGATCTTCATTCGCTTTTCCCAATGATAGCACTTCTACTACCAATTCTGGTGCTCCTCGAAAATGCCCCGCTTCATCCTGAATTTGCGCCAACCGCTCATAACTCACCCACACCACATCGGGAGCCACATTATCGGAGTCTGAAAAGATTAGCCCTGGCATAATCGAGGCTTCTCCTAAACCACTCGACACAGACCAATTATCTAAGACGGCAAAGATGCGACCCGTAACCTGCTGATGTTTATGATGAGGCGATCGCGTCACAAACAATTCTCCGTCAATAATTTCATAACGAATCCATTCGTTATCGGGTAACGCTGCAACATCTTGAATTGTCCAGCGAACACCGCTTGCAGCTTGGCTCATAACAGTGTTTTTTAGTCTGAGGGTGCTTCGATTGTATCGGACAAAAGGGAGCGATGCCTAGGTTGGGCGGGTACGCCTACGCAGTTATCTTAACTCTAAGAGCGTTTTGTTTAGCAACGCTATGATTACCAATTTTTACCTAGCAAAGATTCAAATTCCGATTGTAAAGCTTTGATATCGGCAATTCTTGCCACTAGTAAATTATCGCTGCCAGCATCAGTTAAACGCGATTTCCAATAGCCAATACTGTCTGAATTGTTCAACCAAAACTGAATCACCGTATCTACTACTTGATCTAAATCCCAATTCCATTTAGGCGGAACGGGTTCTACAGACTCGATCAACGCATCAAGGGTACATTTATGCGTTCCTATATATTCTACCCCTTGGTGTTGTGGTTTTTGGCAAATCTGTTGATGATTAAAAAATTGCAAAACAGGAGATACACCTACAATATCAAAAGAGTACTTCATTGCAGTTGTCCTGGTGTTTATTATTTTGAGGATACAAAATATTATCGCTGAAAATAGTTAAATATTTCTCTATATCTAAGGTATTAAAATTACCTCGAAAATTAGCACTTAAAGCTGATGAGTGCTAATGTTTTGAGGTATTATTAAATAGTTTTAGGCATTAAACAAAGGGGTGCAGATTATTTTTAATATTTTTTTAAAGGTGAAGTGGCAGCTTTGTTGGCGGCTGGTTTTTGGGCTGTAGCTTCGGTGGTGTATGGGCGTTTGGGACAACGTATTCCGCCACTGCAACTGAACTTACTCAAAGGGATAATTGCGATCGCTTTGCTGACAATCACGATTTTTGTGCGGAGAGAATTTTTCCCAATCTTGACAATTGTTCCCCTAAGTCTATTATTACTCAGCGGCATTGTTGGTATTGGTTTGGGCGATTTAGCCTTTCTTGCGGCGATAAATTCTTTCGGTGCGCGTCGTACCTTACTTATGGGAACTCTGGCGCCACCAATGACGGCAATAATCGCGCAGATTTTTCTTCAAGAAAAGCTGAGTGTGAATGCTTGGTGCGGTATTTTGCTTACTATTATCGGAGTTGCTTGGGTGGTGACTGAAAGATTGCCGGATAGCAGCGGTAATTCCTCAACGCAACTATTAAGAGGAATCGGCTTTGGTTTATTAGCAGCGATCGCCAATGCAATTGGGGGTGTTCTTTCTCGTGCAGCACTTGCCAATACCAGCATTCCACCTTTGTGGGCATCTTTGTTTCGGTTGATTGCAGGGGTGTTGATTCTCTTACCGTTAGTATGGTTATCTTGGCGTCGGGGTAGGATAATTTTGTCTGAGTTGCAATCAACGCGAGTAATTTTAGCAACTTGTTTTGCTGCATTTTGCGGAACTTATTTAGGTATTTGGTTGCAGCAGACGGCAATTAAATATACTGAGGTGGGAATTGCTTTAACTTTGTTGCAGACAAGTCCGCTGTTTATCATGCCTTTGGCGATTTGCATGGGTGAGAAAGTCAGCTTTCGGGCGATCGCTGGTGCGGTCATCGCGATCGCGGGAATTGCATTGCTGTTTTATTTGCGGTAATAAGAGAAAGGGAACACACTATTTGTTACTCAAATCTTATCAATTATGTTGTTGCCAAAACACACAATTTTTTTGCGCTTTGGAAAGATTATTCACGAGTGATAGTAAATTTTGTTTAGGCAGAGACAATGTGTTGTAGAATGGCTGTTTTGGTTGTCTAGAAGTGTAATCAAAAAAGACCGTGAATCTATCGTCAGCTACAGGTATCTTTCCTCGATGGAAGATGCTAGCAGTAGAAGCGAAAATTACTGTACCAGCAAGTCCCGTGCATGATTTCCAATTTGATGGAGATAGTGCTTGTTGCATAGTTTCGTCTCTTATGTAGCCAGAGTGATATTTCAAAGAGCGAGCGACTGTTGAGGTTAAAGACTGGGGAATATATTGAAAGGGACCTGCATCTTCATTGACATCATTTAAATAAACAATAATTTTCAGGACTTTTATATCTTCCATATCTATATGCCACAGTCTTGACTTTATCGCTACCTCATTGGCGATATCTCTGCGAAAAAATACGCCTTGATAGGCTACTGGTAAACCAAGATAATTTTCGACGATGTTAAGTAAACGTTGTTCAAGTCCCCACCAAAAAATCTCTGGATGCTCCATCAATTGTTGAGAAGTAGCATGAACTACAAACTCGTTTTTTTGACCAGAAATACTTTTTGGTATTTCTGACATCAGCTTTTTCGCAACCTGGAAAAAACGAGGATTAGAAGGAATTCCTAAGGCTGATAATGAAGTAATTGCTACTCCATCACGTTTAATAGTCTCGACTAAAGTGCGATCGCTTGTTGAAAGAACAGGTAGATTGACAAGATGTTTGTTCACCGCTGTCTGATAAACAAGCTCATATTGAGCTTGCACAAATGGTATTTGCGTTAACTTCCTTATTATTTGATTGCGTGCTTTTTGAACCAGTATGTACATGAAAGTAACCTTGTTTGATTGTACAGAATTTTATCATTACATATTTTTTTGTATAAGTTAATACTCTCTGCCCAAATTAAATCTTTTTTTTAATTATTGGCAAACGCAAGCTCGATATTCTCTAAGTATTGATTTTTACTGAAGATTTCTTCATGATTGCTTGACAAAAAATCTTGTCGCAATACTTTTTTAAGTATTAAGGCTTAACTCCGGATAATAATCGACACACTTATGTTGTAAGCTAATATGAGAATGACTGTCAACAAGAAGGGTGTGGGGTTGCATGGTTAGGGTGTAAGGGAGAAGACGGCGCACTTCGGGGCGTATGATTAAGAGACCAACGCAATCGTCTTAAAA
>NZ_JBPAOH010000027.1:0-68300 GCF_050875635.1 Tolypothrix sp. VBCCA 56010 | reverse complement strand
TATAAGTTTATGTAGCGTATGTGTAAAACATATTTTCAGGCTTTTAGCGAGATTTGAGTAGACAAATAAGCGCTATTCATGCTGACTACGAATAACTTCACCTTTTGAGGTTAATTTGTTACTTGAAATAGCAATATATTTACTAAATAATTTTTAAGAAAATGGCATAAAAATCAGATTCAATGAGAAAATCTGACCTAATCTTCATTCGTCGCAAAGCAAGACATGGACGATCGCACAAAAGCTCTCCAATCTCTGGCGGCTGAACGCTGGCGAGTATCGCTGATACTGACTGGAGTCATGATGTTTATCTACTTTGGCTTCATTCTGCTGATTGCGTTCAACAAACCTCTGCTGGGTTCGTTGGTAGTTCCCGGACTCAGCCTCGGTATTTTATTGGGGGCGCTGGTAATCATTTCTGCATGGGTATTAATTTTTATCTACGTGCGCTGGGCAAATAACATTTACGATCGTAAAGTCGCAAGGCTGACGCAAAAGTGAGGGAATGGGTAATGGGGAATGGAAAATGGGGAATGGGGCATGGGGCATGGGGATTTTAAAGAGGGGAAAAGGGAAAGGGGGAAAGGGGAAGGGAAAAATATTTCTTCTTTCTTTACCTTTTCCCTTTACCCTTTACCCTTTTCCCCTCTTCAAAAAGCCCAATGCCCAATGCCCAATTACCAATTACCAATTCCCAATTCCCAATGCCCAATTCCCAATTCCCCATTACCCATTACCCATTACCCATTACCTATTACCAATTCCCAATATGAATAATTTGTGTTATAATATGCTGCTGGGTCAAGTGAATATTGCCAGTCTGGGACACTTTAACCCGTTGGCGATCGCTTTCTTCTTTGTCTTTGTTATTAGTTCTTTAGGCATTACCTACTGGGCAGCAAAACATACCAAAACCACATCGCACTTTTACACGGCTGGCGGTAATATCAGCGGTTTCCAAAATGGACTTGCTTTAGCAGGTGACTTTATGAGCGCTGCTAGCTTTTTAGGTATTGCTGGGCTGGTAGCACTCAACGGCTTTGATGGCTTAATTTATTCTATCGGTTTTCTGGTGGGCTGGCCCATCGTTATGTTCCTGATTGCGGAACCTCTGCGTAATTTGGGCAAGTATACTTTTGCAGATGTGCTGGCTTATCGTTTGCGACAAACACCAGTACGAATCGCAGCTGCTATTGGTACGCTTTCGGTGATTAGCTTTTACTTAATTGCCCAGATGGTAGGTGCGGGAGAGTTAATCAAGCTGCTGTTTGGTTTTGAATATGAATTAGCTGTTGTCATCGTCGGTTGCGTGATGATGGCTTATGTGATTTTCGGCGGAATGATTGCTACTACTTGGGTGCAAATTATCAAAGCAATTTTGTTGCTCGGCGGGACTATTTTACTAGCTATTTTGGTGCTAGCACGATTTGGTTTTAACCCGATCGCTTTATTTGCTGCCGCTGCTGATAAGTATACAGGTGTATTGGCTCCTGGCAAACAAGTTTCCGATCCTTGGGACGCTATCTCTTTAGGAATGTCGTTGATGTTTGGCACTGCGGGATTACCTCACATCTTGATGCGTTTTTATACAGTACCCGATGCGAAGGCAGCCCGAAATTCTGTAACATATGCCACAGCTTTTATTGGCGCTTTTTACCTGCTTACCTTCATTCTCGGCTTCGGGGCGATGGTATTGGTAGGTCAAGATGCGATTAAGCAAATCGGTACTGGTGGTAACATGGCAGCACCGATGTTAGCCCAATTTTTAGGCGGTGATGCTTTCTTAGGCTTTATTGCAGCGGTTTCCTTCGCCACAATTTTGGCGGTAGTGGCAGGGTTAACGCTTTCCGGTGCGGCAGCATTATCTCACGATTTGTGGGTGAATGTGGTGCGAAAAGGTCACGCTAACGAAACAGAACAACTGCGGGTCGCTCGTTTTGCTACAGTGCTTTTGGGCGCTTTGGCGATAATATTGGGTATTTTGTTTAAAGGACAAAATGTTGCTTACATGGTGGGTTTAGCATTTGCGATCGCTGCTTCTGGAAACTTCCCCGCTTTACTCATGTCGATGCTTTGGCGTCGCTTCACCACTAACGGTGCGGTAGCGAGTATGTTAGTAGGTACGTTTTCTTCTTTAGTGTTGATTTATTTGTCACCGACAATTCAAGTAACAATACTCAAGCATGATGCTGCTATTTTCCCGCTGAAAAATCCAGGATTAATTAGTATCCCCCTAGCGTTTATTGTCGGGATTGTTGTTTCCCTACTGCATAGCGAACAGCAAGCAGAAGATAAGTTTGCCGAAGTTGAAAACCGCATTCACATCGGTTCTGAGGGTTAAACGTGGCAAAGATTATGCTATTAATATAAATAGACAAATCTGTAAATCACCGCAGTTCTTGTGGAAAGGAGGCGTGATATGAAGAGCAATCAACATCAAAACACTCATCTAACTTTCACGTCTAGCAAGAGCTGCGAAGTCAAAAATAGTTTCTAGCAATTTTGATACTCTAATACCGTTTCAGGTAAGCTAGTCTTCTGTTTATTAAAAAGCTGTGGACGTGAGAAATCCGTTTGCGGCTTTTTTTATTGCCAAAAGCCACGAACGAGATCCACATGTTCGTGGCTTTTTGCCATATCAAGTTGCAGCAGCTTCTTGCTGTGATGGTTGTGCAGAATCACTTTGCATTAACTTATTTAGGAAGAAGACATGTCCGATCAATCACTCCTTGAAGTCTTCTTTGAAGAAGGCTTAATTACAGATGTACTCAACGTAGTCAAAAGCGGCAAAGAAGCAACAGTCTACTGCTGCCAAGCTCACCCTTCAACTGAAACGGAATTTTTGGCTGCCAAGGTTTACCGATCGCGTCAAAACCGCAGCTTTCAGAATGATGCAATTTATCAAGCAGGTCGGGTGATACTTGATAAACGGCTACAACGTGCTTTCAATAAAAAGACACGAAAAGGACGTGAAGTCCAATTCACAAGCTGGATCGAACACGAGTTTCAAACGCTCAACCTACTTTACGCTGCTGGGGCTGATGTTCCCAAACCTTTTGCTTGCGCCGATAGCGCTATTCTCATGGAATACGTGGGAGATGAGCAACAACCCGCGCCAATACTCAATAAAGTTTTGCTGACACCAACTGAAGCCGAGTTGCTTTTTCATCAACTTCTTAGCAATGTAGAACTGTGGCTAGCGTGCGATCGCATACACGGCGACCTTTCACCATTCAACATCCTTTACTGGCAAGGAAGTGTGAAGATTATAGATTTTCCCCAATCTGTCGATCCACATTTGAACCCAAATGCATTTTCCCTACTCGCTCAAGACTTAGAAAATCTGTGTAAATACTGGGCGAAATATGGTGTACAAGCAAACTCACTAGAGATTGCAGAAGAACTTTGGCGGCGATTCCTCCGTGCTGAACTATAAGCCAGGAAATAAAACGCATGAATCAACAATTGTCGGCAAATAATTTATTAGATAATTCAGCGGTGCGAGACTGGATTAGCTCAGTATTACCTGGAAATCCTAAGGTTATAGAATTAGTAGCGGTTCATAACCTGAAAGATTGGGGTGTGACAGCACGCTTTGCCGTAAGTACAACACATGAATTAAATGAGGTTGTATTCAAGGCGTGTCTGTTATCTTTGTTTGACTACGCACCATTCACTTACGAACTTTTAACTAGGCATTTCCCTACCAGCGTGCCACAACTTTTGGCTTGGGATAAACAGCAAGGAAAGACTTGGACGCTATTCCGCCCGTTTTTAGGTGAAACAGTCAAGTCTAAAAACTCTTTACAACCGCTGTTAAAACTCGCTCGGAAAATGGCACAAATTCAAGTAGCTATTACCGAGTTACCAGAAGCAGAGACAAAACATCTGCCGCAAACTCCTGTAGGATATGTGCCTGCCTTTCTTGACAAAATTATCCAAGATATCAACAACAAGTATGGGAAAATTTGGCATGAAAAAGGAACTTTAGCCAAGCAATACAATAGTCCATCAGAACTGCTGGAGCGTTTAGCTTTCTTTCAGCCAAAATTGGTAGAATGGGCGGCAGAGCTAAAGTCTATTGGCTGTCCAGACTCTATCGATCATGTTGACTTGCACTCTGAGAATGCTGTTCTCCAAACCAATGATAATATCCTTATTTATGACTGGGAAGAAGCAATCATCAGCCACCCATTTTTCTCGTTAGATCGACTGCTTGAAGATGCCCTAGAATTTGGTGAATCTGGACAAATTGCTGTTCGTCAAGCTTATTTGTCAGAGATTCCCTGGAGTACACGCGATCGACGCGAACGAGCTTTTGATTTAGCAATGTGCCTCTCTCCTATCAAATTTGCTTACGAATGTAAGGTGTTTGATGAGGCGCTTGGTAGAGAAAAAGGAAATCCTCAACTCGCTGCTTGGTGCATGATGCGTGCTTTGCAGCGCTGGGAATCACTTGAAAGTAGCGGTGTAGGGGTTTAAGGATGATTTAAGTTAAGAGTTAGGAATTAACAACTTTCTTTAACTCATAACTCCGTTCCTCATTAGTATGGGCGCTCTTTACCCCGCCCATACTTTCTTTAACTCATTACTCCTAACTTTTTTACCTATTGTCCAAGTTCTTTGAGATTGTTCATCACTTCTTGGTATAATTCTCGATTGTTTTCTCGCTCAAAGATGGTTGCAGCGCGTTGCAAGTCGGCTTTTGCTCCTTGTTTGTCGTTATTTGCGGCGCGGGCGTTGCCTCGGTTGTTGTAAGCTGGGGCAAAGTTGGGATTGAGGCGAATGGCTTCGTTATAATCGGCGATCGCTGCTTGAGGATCTCCGTTGGCAGCGCGGGCGTTACCTCGGTTATTGTAGGCTATGGCATATCTAGAATCAAGGAGAATCGCCTGATCGAAATCGTCAATCGCTCCGTTTATGTCTTTCATGGCTGAACGAGCATTTCCTCGGTTATTGTAGGCTTCAGCATAGTTAGAATTAATCCGAATCGCTTCGGTGTAATCGGCGATCGCGTTGTTGCTGTCTTGAAGAGAAGCACGCGCATTTCCTCGGTTATTATACGGTTCGGCAAAGTTCGGATTGATACGAATGGCTTCGTTATAATCAGCGATCGCTCCCTGTTTGTTACCCAAATCAAAGTAAGCAAGTCCTCGGCTATTATAAGCCTCGGCATAGTTAGGATTAAGGTTAATCGCTTGCGTAAAAGATGCGATCGCAGCTTGCGAGTCTCCTCTTACATGCTGACTTTGCCCTTGAATATAAAAGTCCCCTGCTTTCGATGCTGTACCAATTCGACGGTTTGGAGGACTCACTTTTATTTCTGTTACCAATACACTTTTGTTGTTACCACAAGAAATAATTGCAGTTGCGATAAATGCACTAAGCATAGCAATGGCAAATGCTTTTCCAACCCCTGTCCACTTTTGCTCAAATAACCCCATCATAATTTACTATAAACCGCTATTACGCCCGGATCAAATTAGTACCAAAATTTAATTACTTCAACTACAAAATAATACTAATTTTTCCATGAGGTGCAAAGTCAATTGACAGGCTTTCCTCATATTTAATAGCTTTAATTAAGGATTAGGCGTTGCATATTTCCGGAATAATTTTCTGATACACGTCAAAAATTCATGGTATCTTATGTAGCAAGTACCAGTGTTTCATGTTGCTTATACTGAAAAACCAGATTCCCGACAACTATATGCATCGGAAATCTAAATTAAAATTCCTCCTCAATATCATCTGCCTCATTTTTATGAGTCAATCGCCATGAAGTTGTTTTTTCTGCATCTACAGATAATTGTTCGATATTTTCTCCTAAATCTGTCTTTAGTTTCTTCGTCACTGTAATAGGAAAATCTAAATTAATACCTTCAGTTTGTACTAGCTTTACCAGTTCTGTAAACGGCACTTTCACAGTTTCCCGTTCGTAGCTAGTAAGTTTAAAATCTGAGGTTTCCAATAATTTCTGAGCTTGCATCGCTTGTTTAACTCGTTCTTGCAGATGTTCAAACTCGGAATTTACCAGTTTAGATTCTTGCTCAACCTGCTGATATCTAGCTGCGAGTGATATTAAATCTTCTTTTGCTGGGTCAGGGCTAATTTCTTGACTTAATTCTATCAAACGTTTGTGAACTTGAGCAAGATAAATGCAGTCCAAATAAGCATATTCTATTTGTTCTTCGCTTAGGGGTCGTTTGCCCCAATTGCTACTTTGTTCTTGTTTGTCAATATTGTTAAAGTTACAAAGTTCCACAGCTAAAGTTTTTAGTTGATAGTTGGATAATGGCAATATATAATAGGGAATTTTCTTTGCCCTCTCTAAAGTACAAGTAATATTTTTAGCTTTTTTGTTACCAAGAAGTTTTAAATCATAGCTAGCGTTGTGAAAGACTTTTTCAATAGAAGGATTTAGCATAATTTGGTTAATAAAGTCAGCGACTATATCGGGTTTATCTAATACATCCAAAAGGTAAACGCGATCGCCACTCATATCTTTGGCATCATCTAATACCTGAATCAGCGATAATCTCGGTTTTTTACTTTTATAATCAGCTACTTCTGTATCTATCCATAAAGTTGGAACATTACTATATTCGGCAATAATAGAACGAATTTCGCCGATTGATGTCAGATAAGGCATTAGCTAATATTTCCTGATAATTATAAGAGTGCAAGTAAGTTACAGTTTTTTAACTTAACACGTTAGTTGCTTCTTTTTGTGGCATAAACCAAGACTCTAAAATAAACTTTGCACTTTTACGTCAACGTTTTTATATCTCAAGCTGGATAAATAAAGCTGAAAAAAGAAGTAATTCTATAAATGTATGAATATAAGCAAATTTTCTCCTACACCATGCATTACTTTGCATTAGCTACAGATTACGACGGCACGCTAGCAACAGATGGTCATGTAAATGAGGATACCTTAGAAGCTCTAAAACGCTTACAAAATTCTGGACGGAAACTGATTTTAGTTACCGGACGCGAGTTGGACGATTTGTTGCGCGTATTTCCGCAAGTTGATTTATTTGATTATGTGGTAGCGGAAAACGGTGCTTTGTTGTATTCACCTGCTACGCGGGAGGAAAAATTATTAGGCGCACAACCCCCAAAAGAGTTTGTTAAATTACTACAAGAACGCAACGTCGATCCTTTGTCTGTTGGTAGGGTGATTGTTGCGACTTGGCATCCAAATGAAAATACAGTATTGCAAGCTATCCGCGACTTAGGATTAGAATTGCAAGTTATTTTTAACAAAGGTGCTGTGATGGTGCTACCTTCAGGTATCAATAAAGCATCTGGATTGAGTGCGGCGTTAAATGAGATGAATTTATCGCCGCATAACGTTGTCGGTGTAGGTGATGCAGAAAACGATCACGCTATGCTTAACTTCTGCGAATTTTCGGTTGCTGTTGCCAACGCTTTACCAATTGTCAAGGAACGTGTAGATTTTGTTACTAATAATAGTCGTGGTGCTGGCGTTATTGAACTAATTGATCGGATGATTGCCTCAGATTTATCTGAGTTGAACGATCAATTACAAAGACACAATATCTTGTTAGGTACAACCGAAGATGATAGTGAACTAAATATTCCCGCTTATGGTTCAAGTATACTTTTGGCTGGCACATCTGGCGGTGGTAAATCTACTTTAGCCACAGGTGTATTAGAACGCATCGCCGAGCAAAATTATCAATTTTGTATTATTGATCCAGAAGGCGATTATGAAAATTTTGATGGTGCGGTTATCGTGGGTGATGCCGATCGCTCTCCAAGAATATCCGAAGTATTAGATTTACTTGAACAACCGCATCAAAATGTGATACTAAACTTATTGGGCGTTGCTTTGCAGGATCGTCCGGCATTTTTTGCGGAACTGCTGCCGATATTACAAGAAATGCGATCGCGTACCGGTCGTCCTCATTGGATAGTTGTCGATGAAGCACACCACGAAATGCCCGCATCTTGGAACCCCACTGAATTAACACTACCGCAACAATTTCCGGGTCTGATGTTAATTACAGTACATCCCGATCAAGTTGCAGCACCAGCCTTATCATTAATAGATACCATCCTCAGCGTGGGCAAATCCCCAGAGGAAAACATCAAACAATTATGCTCAGTTGTCGGTAACTTTCCGCCAAAGCTTACACCGCAAACTTTACAACCAGGAGAAGCGTTAGTTTGGTTCCGCAAACAAAATACTGAACCCCTACGTTTTCGCTTTAAACCTGGGCGTACCGAACGCCGTCGCCATCTCCGTAAATATGCTGAAGGCGAACTCGGAGAAGATAAAAGCTTTTACTTTAGAGGTGCAGAAGGCAAATTAAATCTCCGTGCCCAAAATTTGATTTTATTTACTCAAATGGCAGAAGGCGTAGATGATGAAACATGGTTATATCATCTACAACAGGGAGATTATTCCCGCTGGTTTCAAGAAGCGATCAAAGATGATTCTTTAGCACAAGAAGCTGAGAAAATTGAGAAAAATCCTCATACCTCAGCTAACGAAAGTCGCACAGCAATCAAACAAGCGATCGAACAACGTTACACCTTACCAGCTTAACTGGGGATGGGGGGATGGGGGGAGGGGGGCAGGGGGAGAGTGGGGAGAGGGGGGGATGGGGGGATGGGGAGAAACAAGAATTATTCTTTTTGTCTCCTTGTCTCCTTGTCCCCTTGTCTCCCACTCCCCCACTCCCCCACTCCCCCACTCCCCACTCCCCACTCCCCACTCCCTACTCCCCACTCCCCATGAACACCCAAACAACATCCAAAATACCTGTTGCTTTAACCATCGCTGGTTCCGATAGCGGTGGAGGTGCAGGAATTCAAGCTGATTTACGCACCTTTGCTTTTCACTGCGTCCACGGTACTAGCGCTATTACCTGCGTCACAGCACAGAATACTGTAGGAGTAGCGCGGGTTGATGCAATGCCAAAAGAAGCTGTTATCGCCCAAATTCACGCCGTAGTTGAAGATATTGGCGTGCAAGCAGCGAAAACGGGAATGTTACTCAACCAGGAAATTATCGCTGCTGTTGCCCAAGAAGTAGAAACTTTACAAATCGATAATTTAGTAGTCGATCCTGTAATGGTATCACGCACCGGGGCGCAGTTGATTTCTGATGATGCCGTACAGACTATAAGCCATCTCCTCATCCCCAAAGCGACAATTGTCACGCCAAATCGGTATGAAGCACAGATTTTAACTAACTTAGAGATTAACACCCTGGATGAGATGAAAGCAGCAGCGCAAATAATTCACCGCGAATTGAGGGCGAAAGCTGTTTTAGTTAAGGGTGGAGGGATGCAAGAGAATTTGCGAGGTGTTGATATATATTTTGATGGGCAAAATCTGGAAACTTTATCAACAAAGCAAGTTGATACAGAAAATACTCACGGCACTGGTTGTACTTTATCGGCGGCGATCGCTGCTAATCTAGCAATGGGAAAAGACTTGTTCGCAGCAGTGCAACAAGCAAAAAATTACCTCACCACTGCACTCTCTTACGCTTTAGATATAGGCAAAGGGCAAGGTCCTGTAGGACATTTTTTCCCATTGTTAAAAAATTAACACGCTTCCCTTATCTTCCCCAGCCTCCCCACTTTCCGTATGTCCTTCATTAAAAAATGTAAAGAAAAATTCTTTGCTTTTGTGGACATTTTTCTATTATTCTTGGGCATAGTTTCCGGGCTGACTCTTTCTAATAGCAGTTCAGAATAATCTAATTACATTCATTTTTGATAGTAAACTACCGATGCGAACAAGCACAGGTTCTATTCCCAGTCATACATCTACAGCAAACCCTAAAGCCTACTCTCCCTCTGTACCACTATCTGTATACCGAGATTTGGCAGGAGAATTGCAAGCAGCAGAGACAATGTTAGATGCACTCACCGCCCAAAATAAACAATTAGTGCAGGAAAATCAACTACTCCGACAAGAAATTACCAAAGTTGTTCAGTCTTTTTCACACCTGCAAAATTTGGTTCATACCTCACCTGCGACTAAGCATAACCAAATTCCTTACGCAAATGGCGATTTAAAAAGTCAAACCAGACATCCCCTAAATCAAGTACGACAACAGCAGGTTTCTCATGTTTATTCACCCGCAGTCCCGGAAAATGTGCCTGACAATTTCGGTAGTTCAGACTTCTCTCCCCCCGTACCCGAACCAGTTTTCATAGAAGAGGAAGAAGTACGCTATTATCCCGATAGTGAACCAGAGCCGAAACAATTCAGTGCTTGGTCGTTAGTCATTGCCATTTTATTAATCATACTTACAGCTTTTGGCGTTGGGTATGTAATTGTACGTCCGTTTTTTGAGCATCAAACTCGGTAAAATAGCTTAAATCTAGTCTCTTGAATATCTCCGCAAAACTGCTCAAAAATGGACAAATTTCCTTTTGCTGACGAAAAATACCGAAAAAATGCTAATTTGAGGATAAAAATCGCCAGAGCTGCTTTTTTAAGCGTTAGATAGATGATCTGCTTAGATAGATAAACGAAGCTATTAGAAGTAAGGAGTGGAAATAATGAAAAAAGTAGAAGCGATTATTCGCCCTTTTAAGCTCGATGAAGTGAAAATTGCTTTGGTCAACGCTGGTATCGTCGGTATGACCGTTTCCGAAGTCCGGGGTTTCGGACGGCAAAAAGGTCAAACCGAACGCTATCGCGGTTCTGAATACACGGTTGAGTTTCTGCAAAAGCTCAAAGTGGAAATTGTCGTAGAAGACAGCCAAGTTGATATGGTGGTAGACAAAGTTATCGCCGCTGCCCGCACTGGTGAAATCGGTGATGGTAAGATTTTTATCTCACCGGTTGAGCAAGTTGTACGCATTCGTACCGGGGAAAAGAACACAGAAGCAGTTTAAAAAAGTTAGGAGTTAGGAATTAAGAGTTAAGAGTTAGGAATTAGGAGTTAGGAATAAAAAGTTTTGGGCTTTGAGTTTTGAATTAAAAATATTCTTCAGCTCATAACTCATAACTCATAACTTTTAACTCCTAACTTTCTCTAAAAGTTTTGGGCTTTGAGTTTTGAATTAAAAATATTCTTCAGCTCATAACTCATAACTCATAACTTTTAACTCCTAACTTTCTTCAGTTGGGGAAGTAAAGCCTCAATTGCTTTGCCTCGATGACTAATTGACCGTTTCAAGTCTGCTGTCATCTCGGCAAAGGTTAATTGTTTTTCTGGAACATAAAAAATTGGATCGTAGCCGAAACCACCATTACCACGGGGGGATTCGAGAATTTCGCCACGACAAACACCTTCAGATTGTAGCGCCACCGCTCCATCTGGACGAGCGATCGCCACCGCACACACAAATTGCGCTTGCCGATTCGGTTCGTCCTTCAATTCTCTCAATACCCTGGCAATGCGTTCAGAGTCAGTTTTGCCATAACGTGCAGAATACACTCCGGGTGCCCCACCAAGAGCATCAATTTGCAAACCAGAGTCATCGGCGATCGCCCAATTTCCTGTCGAATTAGCCACCTGAGAGGCTTTTAAACAAGCGTTTGCAGCAAAGGTGTCCCCTGTCTCCTCAACTTCCAATTCCTCAGGTTTTAAAGTCAATTCCCAACCTAAATCAGCCAGGTAAGCTTGCATTTCCCGCAACTTACCGGGATTTGAGGTTGCAACCACAAGTCTTGTCATCGTCGTTTTTCTACAAGTGAATTGGTGGGGGTACTGGATTCGATAACGGTGTCAAAGGACGGGGTTCGTCAACTCTTGCTACTAACCGCAGGTGAATTACAGTAGCTTGTGAATAATCGTAATCAATTGCAGTCGCATTGCCAAATTGCTGCTTACTCTCACCAGATAATCCTGTACCACCAGCACTAAAGGAACGTGTTGTGCCTTCTTCTATCGTTCCTCTTGTTACTGGAGGTGAACTGTAAGCTGGTGATGTGCGTGTTTGAACTTGATGCTCTGGAGTAAAGGTAACTTTGACTAAACCAAGATTGGCATTCTCTTTACTAATACCAGCTTTGGCAGCCTCAGCACTTCCCAATTTATAAAACGTAAATCGTCCGGTATCATGTGCCGGACGTTCCAGCACAATTGAATCATACTCTTCAAGTCGCCACGTTCCCACATGCTTGCCATCAATTTCGAGCTTGGCATCACAACGCATAGCACGCTGATTAGCCAAAACTACCTTGTACTGGGTGTTATGTTCTAGCTGCACATAACCTCCAGATAATTCAGTTCCTGGTGAAATACTAAGGCTGAAGTTGTTTAACTCCATAATAATCACTCCTAAGCTGGTGTTTGCTTTAGGATTCCCTGTTAGCAAACTAAACTAACAATTGTAGTAGCATAGGCATATTTATCTATGCTACTACACTTTGTTAAACAGAATTCGCCCAATCTTTCGCCCAAGCGAGAGTTTGATGCACTTGTTCGAGTGTTGGCGCTTCGCAGTATAGACGTAAAACTGGTTCAGTTCCGCTGAAACGAATCATCAACCAACTATTATCAGCTAAACGGAACTTGTAGCCGTCGATTGTTTGACAATCAATGACTGCAAGTCCGGCAATTTCTGTTAAAGGTTCTTTTTGCAGTTGTTGCAAAAGACGCGATCGCACATCCATACTTGCTAGAGGTAAATCAATGCGATCGTATGCCGAATCAAAACCAGCTTGTTCTTGCAAATGACGGTAATAATCGCCTAAATCCAGTTTTGATTCAACAATTGCCTCTAGCACGTATAATGCTGATAGCAGTGCATCGCGTTCGGGAATATGGCTACCATAACCAATTCCGCCTGATTCTTCGCCGCCTAGTAATACTTGCGATACTAACATGCGATCGGCGATGTATTTGTAACCAACTGCTGTTTCAAATACTGATAACTTGTGCAGTGCAGCAACGCGGGGAATTAAGTCAGAACCACTAACAGTTTTGACTATTTCGCCTTTAAAACCGCGCCTTAAGGTTAAGTGGTCGATTAATATTGGGATTAATACTTGTGAACTGAGGAAGTTACCTTCACCATCTACACTGGCAATGCGATCGCAATCTCCATCAAATACTAATCCTACCGTCAAACCTTGATTGCTTTCGCGGTGCGTCTTCATCACTTCAAATAGACGCTTCATGTATTTGGGTAACGGTTCTGGGGCACCACCACCAAAAAGCGGATCGCGATCGCTATTTATTTCTTTTACTTGATTTCCTAGCAGCATCGCCAATCCACCAGATGCAGCTCCATGCATCACATCGGCGAATACCGTCAGTTTACCTGAATTTATCGCCTCTCGAATCTTGGCAATATCAACTTTGCCTTCAAGCCCTTGACAATAACTGCCCCAAGGGTTGAACATTTCGATTTTGCCTGGAGTTGCAGCAGTTTGCACTTTATCAGACAAAAGCGCTTCTATCTCATGGGTTACTTCTGGCGGCACCGATCCCCCAAAAGCCCCCTTGACTTTTAAGCCCAAATATTTTCCCGGATTATGACTTGCTGTAATTACCAGCGCACCCAACGCATTGAGTTGTTTTGCCGCCCAGCTAAAAGCCGGAGTTGGGGCAAAGGTTTCGCTCAATAATACATCAAATCCGATCTTCGTGACACTATCAGCAACAGCACGGGCGAAATCTTCCGCCATAAATCGGCGATCGTAACCGACAATAATTGTCGGGCTATTCACCGTTGAATTATACGTGTTAAATAATACTTGCGCTGCAATTGGTGCGACTAAAGCGAGGCGTTCAAAGGTGAATTCATCACCAATCACGCCCCGCCAGCCGTCTGTACCAAACTTGATTTCGCTAGCTACAACTGGCATTGAGGTATCCTAACTTTCCAACTGTGAATTCTAGCATTTATACATCTTTTTATGTAAAAAAACAATTAAGTATATAAAAAATAGAGTTAGCCCTAATCAATTAGGACACAAATGTGAGTAAATGTGTTCCTAGAAGTGCGATAAAAATTAAGTTCGGTTAAGGATGCTTAACGTAATAGAAACCGATTTATAGTCAGACTATTATCCCTTGTCTTGCTCTTATCCAAAACAGATAGTAATAGTATTTTTTGGAGCGATTAACCCGTAGATACTTCTAATAAATTATTATAAATAATTACTCATCATCCCAATCCATATCATTTAAATATGCTTGGCTATCTTCTTGTTCTACTCTCAAAACATCGATTCGCCGCTGTCTTAGCATTCGCCGGATAGCTTTGACTGCCGATTTAGCGGGTGAGCGATAACAAGTATTAGAAGATAATTTTTTTCCTTGTTCTATTTTAAATTCAACTTCTTTACCGTCTTTAGTGGTGATAGATATGAACTCACTATAAACTCTCTTCTTTAATGTACTATCGATTATATTAGAAGATGCTCTTTCTCTAATTTTAACCGAAACAATACTGTCATACAGATATTCACACATTTCATCATTTCTAGAGACACCTCTCATGAAATTCCAATGGCATCTGTAGTATGATAAAAAGTTTTTGCATAGAAAGATTACTATAAACTCATATACACCGTATATTCTTTTCCTGCCATCAGTAGTTGTTACACTCTGAAAATCTCCTGGAGATATCAAAAGTCTTTGTTTGTCAGATGCAATACGAGAGTTATCTATTTGAATCATAGACTTTAAACTTTTTTCATCACGTCCAGATTTTAGCCATATTGGACTTTGCTGAAGTAAGTTTTGCTTCTTTCTTGAATTGATTTCATATTCTTCTAATTCATCATCTTCTAAATCTTCAACTCTTAATTTATTTTTGATTTTCTCAAGATGCCTCCCATTGTCATCTATATTTAGCTCCAATAAACTTATTTTTATAAGGTTATATATATCTTCATTTAACCATTCAATAATCTGCTCATCCGTAACTTGAGAGCGAGGGAGATTATCTCTATATAATTTATATATGACCTTTCTTAACTTCAATTTTGGCAATAGATAAATAACAATTGCTATACCAACAAATAGAAATATAAGATTGCTGATTAAAAGTGTATTAAAAAATTCTATTATTCCTCTGGTTAAAGAATATCCTAATCTTACTAAAGTTAAAAAACCTATACAAAGCCATATACCTTTTCTCGGAAATCTTCGTTGAATGATTGATTGCCATAAATCCCTGCAACTCTCCTCAATAAATTCTGAAATAACATGATTCAAATTATGATATTCAAATATTGATTCATCTTCCAACCATGAAAGTGATTCCAATGCTTTTCGATATTTGAAATATTCTCGAATCAGTCTTCGTTTTTCAGTATCATTTAAATACATTACTTCATTCCATTGAGATGATAATTTTTTTTAATTGTTTATTTTTAATTATAGAACTAAGCTTATGTTGACGATTTTCTTTTCTTAAATCTCCTGATGTAGACAGCTTTTTTATTAGAGCGAAATATTCTTTTTCGCTTTCAAGAATATTTAAATCATTTGCTGGTGGTGGTAAACTAAATCCATGAGAATAGTAGCAGCAATAGCCAACCACCAATCTCAAAATTTGTATTTCAAGATCCATAAAATCAAATTTTCCGGATTGATCTATTACCAAACAATTCCAAAGATTTCCGGCTTCGTATGGATCTAAATCCTCTAGAAAGCTAAATTCTTTTTTAACCTTTTTAATTAAGCAATCAAAGCTAAGTTTTGCTTTTTTCCGGCGCTGCTCAGGATTTTGTAGTCATATATTTATTGTTGGGTTATGAATTGTACCTCCCTGTACAACCATCCCAATTTTTTCTGCTAATTTCGTAAAATTTTGAACGCTGGCAGGTTGAGACTTGACAACATCTGCTACAGCTTGGACTGCTTGAGCAACTTCAGGATTAACCTTAGCAGATTCCTCTAATTTTGCCTGCAAAACCTCTATACCATAATCCTCTGGCTGTTGTTGTGTTAATTCTGGACGTTGTGCAGCCAGTTCTATGGCACTTGCGGTATTTGGAGACTTGCGCTTCAGCAATTGCATTAACTCTTTGCCTTTCTCCAGCGCCTTTTCTCCTAGCTTTTCACCTGTCTTTTCAATAGCTTTGGTTAAAACCAGAGTAGCGATCGCCCCAGCCGTCAATGATACAGGCTCCATAAGTTATAGTTTCAAATCTGTTACTAAGTAATTTTACCCGATAACTTGCAGTTTACTAACACTTTATCTATGAAAATACGCCTAACTAGCCTACGTTCGCCGTGCGTAACGTTGCTACAGGCTAGGTAGGCTTTTCGCATGTATAGCCCCAGGCTAAAGCGCTTAAGGGCGATAAAGCGCAATTTTACACTTACCCACATACCATCAATTGTCTATAAATCTTATCTAAAAAAATTAACAATCCTTAATAGTAATTACTATTAAGGATGTTTATTGACATTTTCTGCTCAACACCTGATGACTGTTTAAAAATCATCGAGATACTGACTCAGACGGCTGATTACAGGGTCAACATCTTGAGGAGGAGTTGCAGCAACAGCATAATTAGTATGATTTACTACCTCTTGTGGTGCTGATGTTGCTTGGGTTTGAAGTTGAATGATTGGTCGTTCATTCACCATGATTGCCAGCTGTGCAACTTGTTGACTAAGTTGCAAAAGCTGGCGTTCCATAACCTCCAAACGATTAGATTCCTTAGCAAAAAAACGTTCCTCAAGAACTGCCACTTGACGTTGCAATTCAGCGATTTGTTGTTCTTCAAATGCTGGTGCTGTCGGTTTTTCTGGCGTTGTTGGTGATGGTCGGACAGATTCCGGTACACATAAAGATTGCCATAAGGCTTCTTTACAGAGGTCGCTGAAAGTCTTCTCTGGGTCTTTTTCCAAATGGCTATCTACAAGCGCCAACAAGCTCTCGTCAGCGACCCCTGGATTGAACGTGACCGATCTTACTACCTTTTTTGACCATTGGAACATCAGTTTTAAGCCCTAGCGGAGCGACTGGAAGAAATCTGTGCTTCTCCATAAATATACTGCCCCAAAGCGTTAGCTTGGCGAGAGGGAGCAGCTAGGTGGGCATTAATTTTCGCATCTTTGAGCAGTCGTTGCATATCTTCCCAGAAGAACTCACCACCACCGCCAGTGAGAATCACATCAGTAACGCGTTCTGGTAGCCATGCTAGCACGCGATCGCATATCTGACGAGAAAACTGCTCTGTCAGGTTGGGGAGAAAATCATCTAGGTTAGTTGGCTTGCTGGCACCTTTTGGACGATAAAAGCGATCGCCTTTGGGCTTGTTCACAGCTGAAATTAACGCTAGAGACTGACTATCCGCTCCTTCAATCTCTTTGGCGACTATTTCATAAAACTTGCTCATCGCAAAGTCTTCGCTCTTAGAAGCACCGCGAGCGAAACGGAAGTTATCCACCATTAAACAATCGATAGTTTGATGTCCGATATCGACGATCGCCACCGAAACTTTGGTAAAATCTGGAACACCCGGTCCTTTTTTCGGTTGAGCTTCACACCATAAAAGACTGCCATAGCCTTCTGGCATTACCCAAACCTTGCTAACATTCAGGTTCACAGATTCCCCTCGGAAGTTCATCACATGGGGACCACCTACCTGACTGATCAGTTGTGCTTTTTCTTTTTCAAATTGCTCTAAAGAAAGAAAAGGCAGACCGAGAATAACTGAGATTTCATCTTTCAGCTTGAAGTAGCCGGCACAAGCCAAAACTTTTACCAGTGCATCTTCAACCTTAGATTGACCGACTCCGAGATTTGCTCCAAAATCTGCTGCTAGTTGACCAACAGCATAGCCATTACCTTGATATTCCAGCCACAGATCCATTAACGGGTCAGTAGCGCGTGCCTCAAAAACGCCTCCACGCACCTGTTCCATAGTCATTTGCTTGACGTTAGCGGGCACGAACATCACATTGTTCGGTTCGCGACTTACACAAGTCTTGGTGGAAGTTCTACCTAAATCAACACTAAGAATCGCTTTCCCTGTAACCATACCTATACCTGGCTTGGGAACATTATTAGCAGCATTTAGCGGGGTAGATGCCGACACTCTATTCATGGGGATAGCAGCGGCATTCATTGGAGTAGCGGCGGAAGGTTGGTCTGTCATGAAAGCTCCTAGTCTTTACTTAGCTTTAAAAGTTATCATGCTCATCTTACAAAAATGCGTCAAGCAGAAACTTTTGCTTGCGTTTGGTGTTGCCAGAAATACGCCAAGAATTACTTAATGCGTTAAAAAAGTTAACATTATTTAGGATAATGTAGGCGAATTTTTGGCACTCTTCACGCTTGCTATTACACAATTAGCGCTCTTGTTGTCATTTTCTCCTGTTTTTTCGCTTGCGTTTGACTACCCAAAAAATAAATGCCAGAGCAAGACACCCAAGCACGATTTTAGATACAGGCGCAAGGTACTTGTCCACAAGTTCGTATTGACTACCCAACACGTATCCAGAGTATGTTAGCAAACCTACCCAAGCAGCGCTACCCAAAGTTGTGTAAAATAGGAAAGGCAACAACGGCATATTGCTAATGCCTGCGGGCACAGAAATTAATGTGCGGACTCCCGGCACAAGGCGACCAATCAACACCGCTTTGCTACCTTGCCTATCAAACCAGCGTTTTGCCTTAGTGATATCTTTGCTAGATACAGTTATCCACTTGCCGTACTTGTCAGCCAAAGCTTTCAAACGCTCTTCGCCCAAAAATTTGCCTGGGTAGTACCAAACTAATGCTCCCAATACAGAACCACATAGCCCCGCAAAAAACACGCCAATAACGTTGAGTTTTGCTCCTGGTAGATTCGCACTATATCCCGCCAGTGGCATGATTAGTTCTGAAGGTATTGGGGGAAAAAGATTTTCCACAAACATCAGCGCCGCTATTCCCAAGTAACCTAGGGATTCAATCGTATTTTTGATCCAATCTCCCATGAAGTCAACTCCTAAAATTACTACAGCTGTTTAATTGCTAAATTAAACTTAATATTTATTAATAATTAATAATTTACTTTTGTCAGAGTTTAAATATTTTGATGCGGCAATAAAATTTGCACTTTCCGCCTTAATAACACGAAGCCAAAAAAAAGTAAAAGGTAAAAGTTATTTCTACCTTCTACCTTTTACCTTTTACCTTTTAAACTGTAGGAGACAATGATTGCACTAAATGTTCAGATTGCCACTCTAATGGATTCCAAACTTTATCTTCCAAAGCCATTTGTTCAATTAAACTTGCTAATCTGAGAGCTTTTAGCGCTTGTTCGCCACCAACTGAAGGTTGATTGCCACCATGTACGCAGTTGACAAAATGCTCTAATTCTGCACCCAACTTATCAATATTACTGGTGTAGACTTGTTCTATTAAACCATCCTGCTTGTAAAAGACTTGTCGATGATCCATCATTGAATTGGCAATACTGTGCCGATGAATCAAAATTTCATTTTTAAGAAAATCTGCTTCCGTAAACGAGTTTTTGCAATGAGCAGAAATGCGGCGAATTTTACGGTGAGTGATTTTGCTGGCTGTGAGGGTAGCGACAATGCCATTAGCAAACCCCAAGGTAGCTGTGACATAATCTAAATAGCCAGAGTCTTGGGCGCGACTACCACTAGCCGTCAACTTCACTACTGGGGATGCGGCTAATTCTAAAAGTAGGTCAATGTCGTGGATCATCAGATCCAACACAACTGACACATCGTTTGCCCGGTCTGAGTAAGGATTCATGCGGTGAGCTTCTAGAGCCAGCACTTCCTCTGTTTTCAGCACTTTGCTCAATTCTTGGAAAGCTGGACTAAAGCGCTCAATGTGACCTACTTGCAGGATACATTGAGATTCAGCAGCGGCATTTACTAAGGATTCTGCCTCAGAAATGCTCGCAGCGATCGGCTTTTCCATCAAAACATGAATTCCTGCCAAAAGACAGTTGATGCCGACGGCATAATGCAAGCGGGTGGGAACCGCGACACAAACTGCATCTACATGAGGCAGCAAGTCACAGTAATCTTCAAAGAAACGCACCTTATATTTACTGGCGGTTTCTAACCCTCGCTCAACATTAATATCTGACACCCCGACCAGTTCAACGTCTTTCATTGAACTGAGTACACGCGTGTGATGTTGTCCCATATTACCCACCCCAATCACGCCTATGCGGATCGGTCGTGGCTGGTTTCGTTGTATATATGGATTCAATTCTGCCACTGACATGCTATTTTGCACTACTATTTTCTCCTCAACCACCAAATCTAAAGACGCTTCGAGCGTTGGCGTTTATACTTTATTGCTAGTCATGAGCCGTCTAAAACCATCCAGATGGTAACATAGAGGTTCTATTTATGAAGAATTTCAAAGTTTGTTGTGAGTTCCCGCAATCTAAGTTTGTTTTGTATATTTAGTTTTGAGCGATTAGTTTTTTTGCGCTTTACACAAAACCGAATATGTCTTTTTATTAACTTGAAAAATTAAGTAAGAAATAAGGGTTACTTTCTCGCTCTGCATTTAGGCAATTACTTACCGGGATCAATATTGATTGAAGACAAGTTAAAATTCTTCACTTTATTGTCAGTAAAATTACAAAAGCCAAAAAATATACTACTTAGAGGATTTTCAACAAGAAGAGTTTCATTTGAAATTGCGATCGCTTATACACTTAAATTATTTTCATTGAATAATCTCCAAAATCCGGCAGAAACCCAGAGCGGCTTGTTTAAGTCATCGTGCCACGTTTTGGCTTCGATTGATGCAATTTCCTTATTTAAGGCGGCTTGCCACTCTCTTGTTTCGTATAGACCACGCTAAAGACACTGACACAACCTCTGTTTGTGGCATGTTGACAAATCAAATCAAAAATTAAAACTCAGATGAAAGCTGTAATTCTGTTGTCTGGAGGATTAGATTCTTCCACAATTCTCTATCAAGCCAAAGCTGACGGTTGTGAGTGTCACGCCATATCCTTTGATTACCAGCAGCGACACCGACGAGAGTTACAGTCAGCGCTGTTAGTCGCTCAACAAGCTGGAGTGGTAGAACATCAAGTAGTAAAATTTGACTTACGGCAATGGGGCGGTTCGGCACTTACAGACGACACTATTGATTTACCCCAAGAGCGATCGCTCGCTCAAATGTCGGAAGATATTCCTGTAACTTATGTTCCGGCTCGCAATACAATATTTTTAAGCTTTGCCCTCGCAAGAGCGGAAATTATTGGCGGCGATCGCGTTTACATTGGGATTAATGCTTTAGATTATTCTGGATATCCTGATTGTCGCCCCGATTACATCCAAGCGATGCAAGAAGTCTTTAGTTTAGGAACAAAACAAGGGCGTCTTGGGCAAGCAATTACGATTGAATCACCCCTAATTAACCTGAAAAAAACCGAAATTATCCAACTTGGCAATAAATTGGGCGTACCGTGGGAATTAACTTGGTCTTGCTACGCCGGCGGTGATAAAGCTTGCGGAGTGTGCGATTCTTGCCGCTTGCGTCTCGCGGCTTTTGCCGAATTGGGAATCGTCGATCCAGTCGCGTATGTTGAGTAGGGCATGGGGACAAGAGGACAAGGAGGACAAGGGGACAAGGAGACAAGGAGACAATTCTTTCTTCCCCTTCGGGTTCGCCAGTCGCCTCAAACTCCTCTACCCCTCCTCTCCCCATCTCCCCATCTCCCCATCTCCCCATCTCCCCATCTCCCCATCTCCCCATCTCCCCATCTCCTCATCCCCCCCTCTCCCCCTCTTCAAGGCGTCGCACTTGGATTTGGTGCAGGCGTGGTCCGGTGACGGACATGACGGTAAACTCCAGATTGTTATAATTAAAGGTTTCCCCCATAGAAGGAATTTTTTGCAATTGGTAGAGCAAAAAGCCACCTAATGTCTGATATTTTTTAGTTAAAGGCAAATTGAAGTGCAAGACTTCGTTAAAGTCTTCTAAGTTGATTTGCGCTTGCACCAAATATGTCTGTTCATCTAACATCTTGATTAACAAGTCGTCGCTACTTTCGGCTTCGTCTGCGTCGCCAATAATTTCGGCTATGACATCTTGAATGGTTACTAGCCCAACAGTACCGCCAAATTCATTGACGACGATCGCCATTGCTGGTTTCTCTTGCTGCATCCGGGGCAATAATTCACTTAATGGCATATTTTCTGGGACAAACCGCGCAGGACGCATCCAAGGCTGGATATGTGTCTGTAACGTCAGCTTGTTAGTAGCTAAAGGTTCTGCCAAATCTTTAAAATAAATAATGCCGCGAATATCGTCTAAAGATTCGCCGATGACAGGATAGCGAGAGTGACCAGTCGCTACCATTTCAGTCAGCAATCTGTTGAAGGTCGCATCTTTGGGCAAAGCTATAATGCTGGTGCGGGGAACCATCACCAATTGTGCTGTTACATCACCAAATTCAAACACATTATTCAGCAATTCTCGCTCTGAAAGCTGCAAACCAGTAGATTCTTGTTCTGTAGAGATAATAAGTTGCAGTTCTTTTGAGGTAACAGGTGGTAGCCAGCTTTGTCCTGTATACTGAATGCCAAACAATCGCATGATGGCACGAGTTGATTGGTTGAGAATCCAGATAAAGGGGCTGAAAAATCTAACGATCGCTTTTACTGAAGGTCCCAAAAACCGCGCTAGCTGTTCTGAGTACAGCATGGCGATCGATTTGGGACATAGTTCGCCTAAAATAATTTGTAGATAAGCGATTAAGAAAAAGGCGATCGGGATCGATAGGGAATGAGCGATAAAAACACTCGTCCCCATAGGTAAAGGTAATGATTCCAGCCATGAACTTACTAACCCGACAATTGTACTTTCGCCAATCCAACCCAACGCCAAGCTAGACAAAGTAATGCCTAACTGAGTAGTAGATAGCAATCTATCTATACTACGTTGCAACATTTCCACCGCGATCGCCTGAATGTCACCAGCTTCGACTAACTGCTGAATGCGCGATCGTCTCACTGTCACTATCGAAAACTCGGCTGTTACAAAAAAAGCATTGATCGCTATCAGCAGCAGCACTGACAACAATCGCAGCCCCACATCTGTCAAACTTAAACTAGGAAAACCAATCACCGTCAAAGCCCGTGTACAACTGACGCTCCTATTTAGAAAGATAATCTTGAGATTAGGGATTGTTAGTGCTTAGTTGTTGATTGTTTACGACCAAACTGGGGATTAGGGAGACAAGGGGGACAAGGGGGACAAGGGGGAGCTGGGGGCTTTTTTAAGAGGGGAAAAGGGGAGGCAGTGCGTTGTGCTCTGGTTCCCCCCGTTGTAGCACCTGCCGTGAAAGGGGAAAGGGGAAAGGGGAAAGGGAAAGAATTATTACCAATGACGGCAGATGCGGGACTCGGAGGGAACCAGAGCAACGCACAGCCAAACCTATGCCCCATGCCCCATGCCCCATGCCCCATGCCCCATGCCCAATGCCCAATGCCCCATGCCCCATGCCCCATGCCCTATCTTTCCACAGGAATATTTGGCACTTCCAGTTTCAATTTTTGATCGGGATAATCAGTCAAGGCAAGTGAGATACGCTTTACATCGTCAAGCAAAGGCGTAGGAATACTTACTGTACCAGAAAATGTCGGTCCATTTGCAGGCAATTCTGCTGGCAAGCCGTCGGTACTAGCGCTTAAGGTTCGTCCTTTGTCATCAGTGACATCCAAAAAACTGTATAAAAAGCGCACGGAATCGGCTCCTTTATTCTGCATTTTCACGCGAAGTAGCAAATCACCGCCAGAGTAGCGAGCAGATTGTACAGAAATCGTTACTTTCTGGCTTTCAGCAGCGATGGGAAATCCGGCTTGGGGTTTTTCTTCGACTTCAGTCGGTGTTTCCTGAGGTTTTGGCTTGCTGGTATTTTCTTCGTCCTCGTCATCAGATTTTTTAGCTTTAGCAGCCTTGCTCTTACCCTCAATCCGGGACTTAACAATTTTGAGGATTTCTTCCTCTCTTAATAACGTTACCGCTTGATGTTGGGCGCTGTTTGCCTTACTGCTGGCGAATTTAGTTGTAGGACGACCATCTGGGGTTGTCACACCCTTAAGTGCGGAACTCCCCAAAGTAAAGCCCCAAAACGCGCTTACAGAACCCGCTCCCAACATTAGGGTTAATAAAATCAACGTCAGAAGTACAGTGGAATTTAATTTCATTGCCAAGAAGCTATTGCCAAAGAATGATAGTCTATTTATGTAAAAGGATTGAAGCTGTGTACTTCAATCTTTAAAAGACTTAATCAATATTAGTCTGCCCTATTTCTGTGTCAAATGATGTAGTATAAAATCTGCTAAACTATTGTAGAGGGTTCACAGTCTGTGAACTCATGCTAAAATCGAGTCGTGAGGTTGCTACCTAACGCTAAAATTAGCAATAGCGTTGAAGTAATAACTCATAGCAATCTCAAACCTAAATAAGCGCCTTTGGCCGATTGGGGAGGCAGCGAGCTCATAATTCGCTTTCAGACTGGTTCGATTCCAGTAGGGCGCATCCAATCATGATAAATTTGGCATTGCATAACCGTGGGATGAATCGTAGAGACGTTCCGCATGAATCGTAGAGACGTTCCACTGGAACGTCTCTACAATACGTTCAATTTTTGACGCATATCACAAAATTATCCCGAAAATATACAACGCCAAAAATTTTGGACTTTGGTCAATAGTCATGATTATCATGACTATTGACTATTGATTTAGCGTAGCGGTATTTTACCGAGGTGGTACAGTATCAAACCTAAATTCAGTGCCGGTTTTGAGCTTGTTGGAGTTTAAGCGAGGAGACATCATTAACGATGTATTATAAGGATTGGGTAAATCTGGCGTGCGAATATATGGATCGTTGCCAACTTGCTGATTGAGAATGTCGCGATAGACAACGTTAACCAATTCAGCATCACGCGCTATTTCACTTTCCGGGAAGGAATTGCGGAACAACGAACCAGGTCCTACCAGCCAGTCTATTTGCCGTCTAAAAGTGTTGTTGCCGTAGAAATTGCGATCGTTTTTAAAGAAAGCTCGATCAAATACTTCATTCGGTGTTTCATAATTAGTTGTCCCCTTGTCATCGGCAAAAGCTGGGATGCTAATACTCGCAGCTAGCAGCACTAATAAACCGCCAAGAGCTTGAAATTTTATACCCATATTTATTACTCCTCAATATGATGGGCGAATCTTAACTTATGCTTAATTTCAGAACTTTGATGAGTTCAACCTTTGGTGTAGCACAACTTTTAATGTACTGTGATGAATTATCAAGCTGAAACCTTTACCCAGTCTGACTTGTGGGCATCTACTGCCGATTTGAATATTCTGCACCAACAGTTGCTGAATTTATTTTGCCGACTTGCCTATCAAGAAGGTGATTTTATACTTTCTTCTGGGCAAGCGAGTTCTTATTACATCAATGGGAAGCAGGTAACACTTAATCCTCAAGGTGCTTTAGCTATTGGTCGCATTCTTCTATCCCGACTACCAGAAAATACGCAAGCTGTAGCCGGTTTGACATTGGGTGCAGATCCAATTGTCACAGCAGTTAGTGTGGTTTCTGCGTATGAAAATCGACCGATACCCGCTTTAATTATTCGCAAAGAAGCTAAAGGACACGGCACAAAAGCATATATTGAAGGTCCCACTTTGCCAGAGAATGCAACAGTAGTGGTGTTGGAAGATGTCGTGACTACAGGGCGATCGGCGATGAAAGCGGTGGAACGACTTAGAGATGCGGGTTATACCGTTAATCAAGTAATTTCACTGATAGATCGCTTACAGGGTGGTGCTGAGTTTTATCAGTCGGTGGGGTTGAAGTTTGAAGCGGTGTTTACGATTGAGGATATTCAGCAAAGGTATCAGCAGCTTGCTGATTAAAGTGGATCTCTTACGTTTATGTAGAGACGTTCACACCTCGTTTTTTGCTTTATAGCAAGGAACGAGGAGAAGATTGGCATTTTGAGCGCTAAAGCGCTCACCCTTCTCTTCGAGACGCTGCGCGAACGGGTTCGCCAGTCGCTCATGGGGGAAACCACGGCACATGCTTCAAGCCGGGAAACCCGTCCAACGCAGTGCCTCCCCTTGGCGTTAGCCTCTCCCTTTGGGAGAAGACCGCGCTGGCTCACTACGAATCTAAATTATGTATCAAAAGCAAAGTCTATACTATTGGTAGTATTTAAATTTTTGTAAAGATAAATCAGTATTTATTATTAATTATTTATGAACTTTCCGCAATTATACGATATCTAATTAGTTGAATAATATGAGACTTTATATAGATAAGTAGGCGTTAATATAATTCGTCTGCCGTGGATGTTCGCGGCGGACATAATTAGGTTTGAACGTGCCCAGTTATTTCTAAAGATAAAGATGAACAAGTGACTCAACAAAATAGATATTATTCCTGGCTAAAAGTTTGCATTAAACAACCGATGCCAGGAAAGTTACCAATTATTATTGCAATTGGTACTTCACTTATAACTATTTTACTTTGGCAGGGATTGATTGCTAAAGAGAAAGAGCAAATTGAGCAACTAATTGAACAGCAATCATCTGCTGTGAAAACGGAAATTACAGCACAGTTAAAAACTCGTGTTCAAGTACTAGAGCGGATGGCAAATCGCTCTTCAATTCGTACTGGCAATACTAGGCAGGAGTGGGAAGCCGATGCAAAGTATTTTATCAGACATTACAGTGGTTTCCAAGCGATAGAGTGGGTAGATTCTTCATACCATATCCGCTGGGTTGTACCTGTAGCAGGTAAGTCAGCCGAAAAAAATTTGAATTTGAAAGTAGATTCGCAACGAAAAGCTATTTTAGAATCTGCCCTTATAAGTCAAAAGATAATTGTTACTCAGTCTATAAATTTAGTTCAAGGGGTTAAGGGATTTTCTATTTACTTTCCTTTACATACTGAGCATAAAAATGATGGCTTTATTATTGGTATTTTTAAAGTTAAACCGTTAATAGACTCGATTTTTAAAGAAAAAGAGTTACAGAAATATACAATTAGTATTTTCGACGGAAAAGAAGAGATTTACAATAACAATTATGAAAATAAGCAACATCCTAAAAAATGGAGCTATCAAACAGAAATTGACTTTTATAATGCTAAATGGCAGGTGCGGATAAAGCCAACACGAAAGTTACTAAATAAGGCTCAATCGTATCTGCCAACGGTAGTATTAATTGGAGGGTTGCTCGGTGGTTGGCTGCTAGCATTAGCAGTTTACCTTGCTCAAAAAACTTTAATGCGGACAAAGCAGCTGGAAGCCGCAAAGCTGCAACTAGAGAGAGAAATTACTGAGCATAAGCATACAGAGTCAACTTTACGGGAAAGAGAGCAGCAATTACAAGAATTTATTATCCAGCGTCAGCACGCAGAGTCAGCACTGCTTTTAAGTCAGATTCGCTTGAGACTGCTGAATAATATTGCAACTAGCATCACTTCCGGAATGTCTGTCACACAAGTAATTTCGCATACTGTCGAACAAATTAGCAAGTATTTTCAAACTTTACGTGTGGCTTTCTCGACTATTAATGAGCAAGGCATGTTAAAGGTGGTTCATTCTGTGGAACCAGAAGGAATGCCGCGAATTACAGGGTTTGTCGTTGACCTAAGTACTGCTGGTGATTATTTCCAGGCTTTAATTAGCGGTAAGACGATGATAATTGAAGACGTAACTCAGGATGAACGCTTGGTCTCGTTAGTGCCTGGGATGTTGGCAGGTAACACTCAAGCTGTTTTGGAGATACCGTTACGAGATTCAGACGGACTTACAGGTTTACTTTGTTTTGATTCCCCAGAACCCCGACAGTGGAGCGAACATGAAATTGCTACGCTCACGGAAGTTGCGAATTACTTGACAATTGTGATTAAAGATGCTCAAGCTCAACAAAAGCGGAAACGAGTCGAAGCCGAACTGCGAGAAAATGAAGCATCGGTACGATCGCTTTATGAGGTAGCAGCAGATCGCAGCCGAAATTTTGAGCAACGCATCCAGAGACTGTTAGCAATGGGATGTCGAACATTTGATTTAGATTTTGGGATTTTGGCACGAATTAAAAGCGCGAGCTATGAAATAATCATGGCGCGATCGCCAAACAATTCTCTAGCTTGCGGAGATACTTTTGACCTCAAACAAACTTTTTGCTCGCAAATTTTAAACACTGACGAACCCTTAACTGTAGATCGTCACAATATTTCATCTTGGCAAAACCACCCAGCATACTCGAAGTTGAGAATAGAGTCCTACATCGGCACGCGAGTATTAGTGGCAGGTAAACTTTATTGCACCCTCTGCTTCTGGTCACGCTCCCGGCGATATAAACCATTCAAATCGTCAGACAAGGAACTTTTAAAGTTGATGGCGCAATGGCTTGGCAGCGAAATTGAGCGCCATCAAACACAAACAGCCCTCCAACAACAATTTCAACGTACTTTACTATTCAAACAAATTACCCAAGAAATTCGCCAAAGCCTAAGCGCCAAAGAAATTTTTCAGACTACTGCAATCCAAATTGGTCAAACGTTTGGTGTTAATCGCTGTGCTATTCATGAATATATTTCTACGTCGATTCCTCATATTAAGGTTATGGCTGAGTATTTAGAACCAGGCTATATATCAATGCTTGGTTTGGAACTTCCTGTTATCGACAATCCTTATCTAGAGAAGTTGTTAGCTCAAGACTTGGCGCTTGTTTCCCCAGATGTTTATAGTGAACCTCTGTTAAAACCTATAGAATCCATCTGTCGCCAAATTAAATTAAAATCGACGTTAGCAATTCGGACATCCTACCAAGGGGAACCAAATGGGTTGATTGCATTGCATCAATGCGACGACTTTCGCTCTTGGACAAGCGATGAAATTGAGCTACTGGAATCTGTCGCTGCCCAAGTCGGAATCGCTCTTGCTCAAGCGAATCTCTTAGAACAGGAAACCAAACAACGTCAAGAACTCACCGTCAAAAATCTCGCCTTAGAACAAGCAACACGAGAAGCTGAAGCTGCTAACCGAGCCAAAAGCGAATTCTTAGCGATGATGAGTCACGAAATTCGTACCCCAATGAATGCAGTGATTGGCATGACTGGGCTATTGCTGGATATGGAACTTACCGAGCAACAACAAGACTTTGTAGAAACTATTCGCAGCAGCAGCGATGTTTTGCTTGCCGTGATTAACGATATTTTAGACTTCTCCAAGATTGAGTCTGGCAAGTTGGACTTAGAGAAACATCCTTTTAACCTGCGGAATTGCATAGAAGAAGCTTTAGATTTATTAGCTCCTCAAGCAGCTGCGAAAAGCATAGATTTAGCGTACCTGATCGATCCGCAAACTCCAACCGCAATTGTCGGAGATAATACGCGATTGCGGCAAATTTTAGTGAATTTACTCAGTAATGCAATTAAATTTACAGAAGTTGGCGAAGTCGTTGTTTCTGTAACAGCAAAACAAATTGAAGAGGGGGAAAGGAATAAGAAAAACCTTTACCCTTTAACGGCAGTTTCCACTCATACGGAGACTTGCCCAAGCGACTGGCTGCCTTTTAGCCTTTCACCTGACTTCTGCAAGAAGTCTACCTATTATGAAATTCAATTTGCGGTCAGGGATACTGGTATTGGCATTCCCAAAGAACAGATAAAGCGACTATTTAAGCCTTTTAGTCAAGTTGATGCTTCGACGACTCGTCGCTATGGCGGTACTGGATTGGGTTTAGCAATTAGCAAGCGCTTGAGCAAAATGATGGGCGGTTGGATGTGGGTAGAAAGCTGCGTTGACATCGGATCTACATTTTATTTCACCCTCGTAGCTGAGTCGGCTCCCTCAGAAATGGTTGACCTTCAAGGTCTTCAATCAAATTTAGTTGGCAAACGGCTGCTAGTGGTAGATGACAGCGCCATTAATCGCCAAATTATTGCTTTACAAGCTTATAACTGGGGCATGATTGTCCAAGCGGCTAAGTCGGGTTTGCAAGCTTTGGAATTTATTACATCACAAGAGCAATTTGATATTGCCGTTTTGGATATGCACATGTCAGAGATGGATGGTTTAAGTTTGGCAGAACGCATCCATTCTCTACCAGGGTGTGAAGAAATGCCGTTGGTAATACTGAGTTGTGTTGGTAAAATAACACAGAAAGAACTTGGCGCAAAAGCTGAATTTATAGCGGTTCTAAGTAAACCTATTCGGCAATCGCATTTGTACGATGTATTAATTCGTCTGTTATGCAGGCAACGAATTTGTGTGCTACCTTTGCCGTTCTCAGCGCCAATATTTAATTCGCGTATCAGCCAAGAGTTGCCGTTACGCATTCTGCTGGTAGAGGACATTGCTTTAAATCAGAAGGTAGCGATACAAATGTTACAGCGGTTGGGCTACCGTGCGGATGTCGCGAATAATGGATTTGAAGCACTGGCAGCTTTGCGTCGCCAATCTTACGATCTAGTCTTCATGGATGTGCAAATGCCGGAAATGGACGGACTAGAAGCGACGCGGCGCATATGTGAGGAATGGTCGCAGTGCGATCGCCCTTGGATTATTGCTACAACTGCTCATGCGATGCAGGGCGATAAGGAACAGTGCCTCAGCGCCGGCATGAATGATTATATCAGCAAACCGATTCGAGTTGAGGCTCTGATCCAATCTTTGGAAAATTATAAACGCTTGCGGCAATCTGATTTCACTTCAGCTATTGAAACATCTGATGTCAACCAAGAAAAATTAGCTTTTCAGCCAGAAATAGTTTATAAAAATGTTGCACCAGCGCTCGACGCGGAAACGTTTCAAGGTTTAAAACAAATGACAGGCAACGATGCAGAAATGATGGCAGAAATTATTGATAGCTATCTGGAAGATGCACCACAAAGATTGAGTGCGATCGCTTCTGCGGTTGAACAAAAAGATGCGGCACTTTTACGCAGTACGGCTCATTCTTTAAGGTCTTTGAGTGTCACCATCGGGGCAATGCCTCTAGCTCAATTATGCTCTCAATTAGAAGCGATGGGACGCGCTGGAACTATCAGTGCTTCTACTCTGGTTTTACAACTTGAAAAAGAGTATCAACGGGTAGAAGCTGCTTTGCAATTAGAACATTTATAGGAGGCAAAATGATTAAATCAGACCAAAACAAGCCACCATTAATTCTTGTTGTCGATGATGAAAAAACTTTGCGACTAGTGCTGAAAAGAGCGATGGAGAAAGAAGGATATCGAGTGCAAGAAGCGTGTGGTGGACAGCACTGTTTGGATATTTGTCAACAGCATTTGCCAGATATGGTTTTATTAGATGCGATGATGCCGGCGATGGATGGTTTTAGTTGCTGCGCTAAAATGCAAGAGGCTTTGGGTGAAAATTGTCCGCCAGTTTTAATGATTACTGTTCTTGATGATAAAGAGTCGGTTAATAAAGCTTTTCAAATGGGCGCGAAAGATTATATCACAAAACCCATCGATTATGTCAAATTGAGTTTGCGAGTTAGTCGCTTGCTAGCATCAAGGTGGGCGATCGCCGGACTTCAACAACAAATTCAAAAAGAGTGTCTGTTGACAGTACAGATGGAAACGTCGAACCGAGAATTACAACGTCATGCTTTGTTTGATAGTTTGACTCAGCTTGCCACCCATCGTTATTTTAGCGAGTATTTACAGCGCGAATGGAAGAGATTGCAAGGGGTACAGTTACCTCTTTCTTTAATTTTGTGTAATATTGATTTTTTCCTGGCTTATAACGATACTTACGGATATGCGGCTGGAGATGAATGTTTATGTCAAATTGCTTACACCATTAATAATTGCAAAAGGCGATCGGCTGATTTGGTAGCGCGTTACAAAGGTGATGAATTTGCGATCGCTTTACCAAATACTTCTGCGGAAACAGCTTTTGGTGTTGCAGAAGCAATTCGCGCTGCTGTTAGAGCGAGTGGTGTAATTCATAGTGATTCAAAAGTAAGCGAATACGTTACTCTCAGCATCGGGGTTGCGAGTATTATTCCTTCTGAGCAATTATCTATAAATATGCTGATTACCAAAGCAGAGAAAGCTTTGAATCAAGCGAAAATCCAAGGACGCGATCGGATTTTTATGTTGTAATTTTCTATTTTTAGCTATTATAAATATTTTTTTAATAACTTTATCTTTAATTTTCTGCTCTTATCTCGTTCCCACACACTGCGTGGGAATGGGTTAAAGCATAATCTTTCTACCAAGAATAAATATTAAATAATTTTAATGATATACTCTTTTAGAACTAGCGTGCGATCGCTTGTAAGTTTAATTTAGAAACCCGGTTTATTCGAGAAACCGGGTTTCTAGGCATCGGATATGGATTGCTATATCAACAAAGAAAATAGCCGCACTATGAAGTTCCTAAACACACTGTTGTAGAATTGCTTCGATGTCATTTTTTACTTTCTCAATTTCTTGACGTTTTTCAGATATCCAAGCCTTCTGCGTTTGCTGTTCTTCTACAGTTTCTTTGTGTGCTTGTTCGTGCTGTTCTATGAGATTTTCGTAAAGCGCGATCGCTTGAGCAATTACTCGACTTGCAGATTCAACCTTGGTATCAAAAACTGAAGTAGTAATTTCGTGTAACTTTTCAGAAACTTTATCCATTGAGTCATCAAACTTTTGAAATCCTATTTCAAAAATTTTCATTTTTATTTGGTCATGTAATCCATCTACATCAAACATTCCCAAACCAAACGAACCAGCAATTGTAGCAGCTAAACTGGCAATAATTATGGTAAAGAAGCCAATTCCTGTAAATGCCAGTAATCCAACAGCTAAAGCACCACCTATCCCTAAACCGCCACCAAATCCTCCCAAACCCATAAAATCATCAGTTATACCGTTTATCGACAGTTGAAGCTGTTCGCTAAAATTAGCTTTTACTTGTTGTTCAATGTTTTTAAATTTAGCTTGTATTGCATCTAACTCATACTCAATATTTGCATTTAAAACTTTCAAACTATTTGGCAATATGACATC
This sequence comes from Tolypothrix sp. VBCCA 56010, assembly GCF_050875635.1. NCBI lineage: Bacteria > Bacillati > Cyanobacteriota > Cyanophyceae > Nostocales > Tolypothrichaceae > Tolypothrix > Tolypothrix sp. VBCCA 56010. Next base: position 35,367 of record NZ_JBPAOH010000027.1, on the reverse strand, counting down.
TTTAAGTTGTTTGTTTCCCCATTCATTTATTTCTTTGGATAAGTCTCTGACAAATTGATTAGTATAATCTTTGATTAGTTTATCTTGACTCCAGACAGGGCTGTGTTCAGAAGACCAACGTTGACTTTTTTCAACCATGCGATCGCCTAATCCTTCGCACCACTTATCCCAAGATTCAGCCGCTTCTTCAATCACTTGCTCTATTAATTGAGAAGCTACTAAACGGATTCTGACATCACGACCGCTTGCTTCACCAATTTGTTCAAATATTTTCTGTTTTTCAACTTCAGAAATATTGACTTTACGATCTAATATTTGTTCAGCTTGTTCAAGTCCATTTAAAGTTTTTTGAACTAAATAATTAATATCGGCAACACAGCGATTATTTTTTATGACTCCACGCTCATTTATCAAAAAATTCTCAACAGACTGAGTAAAATTATCAAAACTTTTTGAATACTCATCTTCATTTCCTTGCAAAAAAGCATTTAGAGCAGATTGAGCAGAAATAAAGTGAACGCGGTTCTTACCAGTAATGATAGGATTCTCACCTTGTACAAATCTTTTTATTCTTTCTTGAACTTGTTCGCGTCCCTTTTCAGTTCGCACCAAATCCATAAAATTACCCACTACAAAAAGGTTGTTAGCAGGTTCATTTTCTTTCCCGTAATTAAGTTGAATCTTCAAATCTTGCAGCAAGTCACGTTCACCTTGAGTTAAGGAACGTGAAGCATTAGTTAGAAAAATTACTGCGTCTGTATCTTTGAGTATTCTTTGAGTAATTGCGGTACGTTCCGCATGTTCGTTCAATCCTGGGGAATCTATAATTTCTACTCCGCTACTACATAATTCTAAATCTGGATGCTCAAAAACTATTTCCTCAATTTCGTTATTTGCTAGTTCATCGCTAAGACATCCAAGTGCTGCATCTTCGGAAATTGTCGCTTTTAGTTGATACTCACTAAATGGAATTTCTTCTTTTCTTCCATCCTTATATCGACAGATTACCCGCTTTTGGGTTCCATATTTCAAAACCGTTACTGCACCACTACAAGGAATCTCTCTTGCTGGTTGAATTTCTTCACCTAGTAAAGCATTTAGTAAAGTTGATTTACCTTGGCTAAACTCTCCTACAACTGCTAAACGAAAACTCTGAGATTGTAATTGTTTAGATATCTTACCGACTTCATCAATCAAAGTGTAAGCTAAGAAACCGCGCTCTTGACAATCTTCAACTATCTGGAAGAGACGAAAACAAAAGCAATCTAATTCTTTTTGATGCTTTCGGAATTGTTTCAATTCGTCGTAAGATTTTTTTGTCCGTTTAATTACTTTGTTTTCGGGTTTAGCAGGTAAAGTCGCTAGCATATCGCTTGCAGCTTTGACAAACATCAAATCTAGGTTATGAAATTGAGAAGGATCTAACAAAAGTCGTACTTCGTCTAAAGCAATAGAATCGACAAGATTTTGATTAGTAAATCCAGCTTCTAAAACTGCCAAATATTTTTGATTAATACCTAATTTTTGGGCTACTATCTCCATATATTGCTTCTCACGAAAGTCCATTTCGCCATCTGCGACTGACATTTGATAGCCAAAAGCAATCAATAAGAACTTTTCTGAATCAGAAAGGGGAATGCTAACAGTAAGTAAATCATTAAGATTTTTATAAATATGGTTTTCTTTGATTCCCTTAATCATTAAATGTGTTAATCGCCGCACATCACTTTCAGGTGTACTAAATCGATAAAGCGTTGTTAGTAGTCTTTGCTTTTCTGACTCTGCGACTATGCCATCTACAAAAATGATTCCGAGTAGTATAGTTACCAAATTTGCCAAAAATATTACGGGTGGGGTAAGTTCGCGTTGAGTCAGTTTTTGTCCACTAATCCGTGATAACAAATCAACAATCTGAGGATTAACTAGGGAAGTATCCATAAATTATGCGATGCGTAGACTTTTCAAATTTATTATTCCCAGGTTTAGACAAAATTTATCAATATACCGAGTAAATACGGTTATTTTCACTTTTCTAAACAAGTTAGCCTCGAAGCAATAAAACTTCTATCAATCCACAGCTATGCTATTCCAATTTTCTCCTTTAATCGAAGCGGGTATTCAAGCTGGCAAATATATTCCAGTTTTTAGCAACGGTGTACCAATCGGTATGGCTAGAGATGCTGTGACAGGACAGTTTGTTGGTCATGCGATCGCTGCTACTGTCGGCAATAGTCCTCTATCTCCGCTACTAACTGCTTCTCAATTTATTACTAGTGTGGTGCAAACGTACCAAATGCAGCGAGGCTTTGCAGATGTGATGAAAGGTTTGCAAAGCATACAAACTAGTTTAGGAGTGCTGCAAGGAACTACAGCTTTGATTGGTGTAGGAACAGTAGCGGGTGTTGCATTGACAGCGATAAACTTGCATCAAACACTAAAACTTAGAAAAGAAGTTGAGCAAATGCGGTTAGAGGTCAAAAATGGGTTTATTGACCTCAAGCAAGCCTTAAAAGACCAAGGAGCAGAAATTAGGCAAATAATTGAGGAGATATCCCAAGACATCAAATTTGAACAACACCGTATAGTTTTAGTTCGAGCGTATGGGTTATTTATCCAAGCAATAAATCGCTTTCGTTCAGCGATGCAATTACAAGATGCAAGTCGTAGAAATGCTGAAATTGACGGTGCGAGGGGAATGTTATTTGAAGCTTTGGCAGATTATACAAACCCCCATTTGTTAGAAGAAACCTCCGCTGCTGGACAACTACGAAGACTCGAATGTGCTTGGATAATTGAACAGGGAATTATTGCAACTTATCAAGTACAAAATGAAATGTCAGCGGTAAGTGAGCGAATATCTCAGTTGCAGGATAAAGTTTGTAAAGATGCTGTCGGTATTATTAATAGTTGTGAATCCCACGATGAGCTTGATTTTCTCTTTCCGGAAATTACCCGTATTTACAACCACGATTTAGAAGTATTAAACTCATGGCAAAATCATATTGATTGGATGCGTTCACGAAGTGACTCCGTTGGCGCAGCCTCTCCGATAGGAGAAGGAGTATCGCTTCCTTCTTCAGAATTAAAACTTTTAACCAGCGCTGATTTCAAAAACTCAGATTTGATAACTAGTCAAGATACAAATTTAGCACCACCAGAACAATTAACATACGAAGATTTAGCAGGTAAATCTCATTTCTACTCTCTGCGCGACCAGCTATTATTTTTGTTCGATTCTCAACTACGCCGGCAGTCGGAACTTTATATTAATCAACAAGCTGCTAACGCTGGTTACAAAACTTTAGTTCCATCGAATTTAGAACAAGCATCAGATTTAGCGGTTGCTAATCTTTATTACTATTTCAAAATTAGAGACGAATCTGAAGATGAAGGAGAAGAAAAATTAGCTAACAATTCTCAAATCACCCAAACAGAAACCAAAAATCTAGCAATAGAGCCTTCAATAAACTATAATTTGCAAGCAAATATATTTACAAAAATAAAGTAACGATTCAGTTGCCAGGGTATTGACAAAGGTGACGATATAAATTGAGAGAGGAGCAACCTCCGTCCGCATCACAGCGACGGCGACTGGCGACACAAGGGCCGACAAACAGAGAAAGCCCGAGCGCCAGCCTCCGTTCGCTGGAGCGCATTGCTCCCGGCGGTGCGATTAGACGGACTTCTTCGCGAATGCTGGATACGGCGCGAGCGGCAAGATTTGGTAGTCAGCGTAATCAACCTTGATCAGCGGAAAGCTGTCGATCATCTTTTGCAGATGCTCCGGTGACTCCGCTTCAAAGAGAACGGCTGCGCCGCGATTTTTCGTGTCCAGCGCCCACACTTGACGGAGACCTCCCTGTGCGTAAAGGACTTGCGCTTGCGCCTGCTCTTCGAGTTCCCGTTCCTGGAAGTCAGAGGGCATTCCGTCAGTCTCGAATTTCTGTTTGGGTGTGAAGATAACAAGATATTGCATATGTCACCTCTATTTAGCTTGCTTGGTTGTGAAAACCGGACAGGAAAGGAGGCATACCGCGTGGTCAAGCAGACGCCGAAGCCTCAACAAACACGCTGCTGACCCCAAAAAGAGAGCGTGGCCAAAGAGTTCTTAGCTATTTGCGATAGTAACGGCTTGATGGAGGTATTCGTTACTGGAAAGCTGGGCAAGCATGAAGTCAGCCAAGTCGGCACGTGTAATTTTATGGGCCTTCTCGCCCGTTTCGGCATCGAAGACTCGAACGTTCCCCTTGGCAGGGTCGTCGGTGAGGAGGGCTGGGCGAAGAATTACCCAGTCCAGACCGCTCGACTCGACAGCAGACTCCATTGCCGCTTTGTCCTTGTCCGCGCCGCGCAAAAAGGTCGAAACCAGTAAGCGCTCATACAGGGTGGCATTCGCCTCACTATCCCCTTCGCCAAGCATGGAAGTTACCACCAGACGGCGCACACCGTTTCGCTGCATGGCAGCGATGATTGTGTTGGCGGCGCTCGATTCGAGCGTGGTTGCCTTGTAAGGCGTTTTGCCGCCAATCGTGTCAAGAACAGCGTCTTGACCGACTACTGCTGCGTCCATCGTGGCACTGTCGGTAGCGTCACCTTCGATGATGCGAACGTCTGAGACCTCGTATTCGTCAGCTTTGTGAACGAAGGCGGTGACCTGGTGTCCAGCGGCTACAGCCTGTTCAACTACAGCTCTACCGGTCTTGCCGGCGGCTGCTATGACTAGGACTTTCATGTTTTAACGCTCCTATGTAACGCTTAGTGGGTTTTCCGATTAAAGAAATGCGGCTTTGATTAGGACTGTCTTTGTATGTTTGACATCACTAGTATGATTCATCAATTCATGCAGATAAAGATAGTTTTTATGGATTGATTGTTTATAATGCTGGACAATAGCGGAGTTTTGATAATCAAGAGCGCAGCGAGTGCAAGGTATGGATGACGTGAACGCTGTTTTAATATTTCTCAAAGTCGCGGAACTGGGAGGATTTGTCGCAGCAGCACGATCGCTGGACTTGCCTAAATCTACCGTCAGTCTGAAGGTCAATGAGCTAGAGCAACAGCTAAAAGTCCGATTATTTCATCGCACGACGCGGCGGGTTTCTTTAACTGAAGAAGGACGACTGTATTACGAAAACTGTTTACCCATTCTCGATGCGTTACATGACGGTAATGATGCGATCGCTAGCTTGCAGGGGCATCCGCAAGGCACTGTGCGAGTGACAGCCACCGTATTGTTTGTGCAGTCTGTTCTCGCACCCAATTTGCCGGAGTTTCTGCTGACCTACCCCGATATTCGAGTGATTCTCCATGCGACGACTGAATACAAGGATATTGTCAAAGAAGGGTACGATCTAGCGATTCGGATTGGGGAATTGGACGATTCAACCCTGATCGTGCGGCGGATTAGCACAGATCGTATGAAACTCTTTGCCAGCGCGACCTATCTCAAAACCGCTGGCGAACCAAGGGCGATCGCTGATTTGACCAGTCATGCGCTGCTTTGTATGGCTCATCATCAGAACGAAGTGACCTGGACATTGCACAATGAACAGCAGGAAACAGTAACGCTCTCCTTTCGTCCACGACTACTTAGCAATGACAGTGCCCCCATTTATCAAGCAATCGTTGCTGGAGTAGGGATTGGGCTGCTGCCGGAATTTCTGTTTCAGCACGAGTTACAGGGTGGGGATATAGTAAACGTCTTACCCCAGTGGTCATCAGCTCCAGTCCCGATTAACGCACTTTACCCCAGTCGAAAATATGTCCCAATGAAAGTCAAAGTCTTTCTAGAGTTCCTTGAGCAAAAGATGCGCTAAGAAACTTCCAGTTCTGATTTGTGCCTATTTACAGCAGCTGACACTCGTTCTAGAGCGGGTAAGGATTCAGGTCTAAAATTGAGGAAGCACAGACGGGCCAGACTGTCTTTTTTGTCAATACCCTGTCACCTGAATCCTTACAAAATAAAAAATATTATTGCTGAACAGTTATCAGTTGAAGCAGACACAATAACCCTCAGCAGCAACTTTATTCAAGATTTAGGAGCAGATTCTTTAGATGCGGTAGAGTTAGTTATGGCTTTGGAAGAGGAATTTGATATTGAAATTCCTGATGAAGCTGCTGAAAAAATTACAACAGTTCAACAGGCTGTCGATTATATTAGCAAAAAAGTTTCCGTTTAATAATAAAATTAATGTTTTAGTATCAAATTATATTGAGATAAATAGCCCACGTAGGTGGGCTTCGTTCGTATAGCCCCAGGTTTCAACCTGTGGGCTATTTATTGCCTGCTATCTATTAACCGTTACATAACACCTACCCAAAGCTACCCATAATTGGAAATATCTACTTTGGGTTTCGTTTACTTCCTTGCTTCATCCTGAAGAAGTCGGCTTCTACCAGTCCACAGGCTAACCTCGCCTAACTGACGATTTTGGACAAATTGATTGCAGCGTTTAAATCGCGGTCAATTACAAAATTACAATGATTACATTCAAACACTCGCTCGTTCAAGGTAAGTGTTTCTTTTTTAGTGCCGCAATTTGAGCAGGTCTTGCTAGATGGAAACCAACGGTCAATTACAACTAACTTTGAACCATACAATTCACACTTGTAGGTTAACTGCCTACGAAACTCGTAAAATCCCATATCAGCAATAGCTTTAGCTCAGTTTTGAAACCTAACAGCATTGACTCGACCTTTTAATTGATGCTATATATTAGTCTACGAATATATAAGGTAAAAATCAATGCCTTTCCAGAAAAAACATAAACTTGGTGCTTTGCCGTATGGTGAAGAACCTTTAGACACTAAACCGATAAGCTTTAAAGGTCGAAAAGGACAGCTAGAAAAACTTAAGACTGTCCCCAATTGGCAAGAACAACTTAGAGATTTTGTTGACCAACTTATATCAAACCTACCCAAAAATGAGTAGTAATGGGTAGGCTTGTCCAGAAATTAAGTTACAGCATCTACCCCTGCGTTACCGGCTCTTTTGCCAAGAACTTCTCCAACTCCGTCAACGCATCAGCATCAACTTTAGTTTGCATCGGACAGAACTTTGGACCGCACATCGAGCAAAACTCAGCAGTTTTGTAAATATCTGCTGGTAAAGTTTCGTCATGATATTCCTTCGCTCTTTCCGGGTCGAGTGATAATTCAAACTGACGGTTCCAGTCGAAGTTATAACGAGCGTGGGAGAGTTCATCGTCTCTGTCTCTCGCACCTGGGCGACGTCTGGCAATATCTGCTGCGTGAGCAGCAATCTTGTAAGCAATCAACCCGTTACGTACATCTTCGGCATTCGGCAGTCCTAAATGTTCTTTCGGGGTTACGTAACAAAGCATCGCTGTACCATACCAACCAGCCATCGCAGCACCGATCGCTGAAGTAATATGGTCATAACCCGGAGCAATATCTGTCACCAAAGGTCCCAGCACGTAGAAAGGTGCTTCAGAACACTCTTCCATCTGCTTTTTGACGTTAAATTCAATTTGATCCATCGGGACGTGTCCGGGACCTTCTACCATCACCTGAACATTATGTTCCCACGCTTTGCGAGTCAATTGTCCCAGCGTCTTGAGTTCAGACAATTGAGCATCGTCTGAGCCATCATGGATGCAGCCTGGGCGCAGGGAATCACCCAAGCTAAAAGAAACATCGTATTTTTTGAAAATCTCAATGATGTCACGGAAATGGGTGTAAAGCGGGTTTTGTTTGTGATGATGCAACATCCACCGTGCCATAATACCGCCGCCGCGAGAGACAATGCCAGTGATGCGGTTTTTCACTAAGGGCAAGTATTCAATCAAAATCCCCGCGTGGATAGTCATATAATCGACACCCTGTTGGGCATGTTTCTCGATAATATGAAGAAAATCATCTGGTGTCAGCTTTTCGATATTGCCGTGGATGCTTTCTAGTGCTTGGTATAAGGGTACTGTACCAATTGGCACTGGTGAGGCATTGATGATAGCGGTGCGAATTTCATCTAAATTCCCCCCGCCATTGGACAAGTCCATAACGGTATCAGCACCGTATTTGACCGCCAGTTTTAGCTTATCTACTTCTTCCTGAATGTTGGAAGAGTTGGGAGAAGCACCGATATTAGCATTTACCTTACACTTAGAGGCAATACCGATCGCCATCGGCTCTAAGTTAGTGTGATTAATATTCGCGGGAATAATCATTCGTCCCCGCGCTACTTCGTCTCTAATTAGCTCAACGGGAAGGTTTTCCCGTCGGGCTACATAATCCATTTCTTCAGTGATAACACCCTGGCGTGCGTAGTGGATTTGCGTAACATTATCTTGTCCCTGGCGTTTAGCAACCCATTGAGTCCGCATATTAAATTCCTCGATAAACAGCTTCCCTCCGCTGGTATTACCCAGACTCAGGTGTTAAGGGTGTGTTCTCAGCCTGAAAAGTGCAGGCACCCCTAGCATGGAAGTTGATTGTAGCACCTTCGTTGTAGATGGGCGCAAGTAAGTTAACAAATCCTAAGGTAAGCAAGGTGGTATGCGTTGCAGTGTTCTATGCGTCTTGCGTTTTCTGCTTCTGCTGAACATGCATTAATATTGCTTGATGGATTTCCTCAGGTGTCATCGATGCGGGATAAACCGCAGAGGGAGGTTTTGCCTTCAAACGATCTACAAATGCGTGAAAAGCTTCTTGATCGTCTCGATGTTCATAGACGTAGGTTCTTAATTCACCTTCACTCATAGCATCAAAATTTGGTTTGGTCATAGGTATATCCAATTTCCATCACGATTAATTAAGATTTCTATCTCATTGCCAGATTGGATGAATATTTCTCCCATGCGTTCATCCAGACGCACTATTAAGTAGACTGTTGTCAATGCTTGACACAAGTAAACACACTTTAAAGGTTGTTCTGCTGTGGTCAGAATAACTGCTCTTTTAAAAAGCTTATATTTTCATATTATTTTACGGTGCTTTGATAATGACGATCGCAGCCTTATGTAGGTTAATCATGTATTGATAGAAGCAGCTTCCGGTTCTTCGTAGTCATCCAGCATCACGAGGATGGACATCTGGATTGATAATTTTGCTGCTGCTGCTGCTGCTACCAGTTCTGTAGGTAATGATAAACCACCCTGGTCTTCTTCTCGGATAGTGCTGATGTACAAATCTGTTTTGCACTTGGTTCGATCTAATGATGCGATCGCTGGTGCAATTTGCTTTAACACTACCGCAGCTTGTAACATCTGCTTTTCTATATCTTGCTTTGTGGTGCGATCGTCAAAATTAACCAGTTCTAAAGACCAAATATCAACGGGTTGGACTCTATTTTTAGAAACACGCTCTCCACGGTGAAGAATTTTTGTCGGCGTAATTCCTAAAGTATGTGTTAATTTTTCTAAGGGTGTAAGATTGCCAGATAATCTTAAAGATATTTTATTCGTACTCACTTTATCGACCTGCTAAGTAGGTGGAACTTATCGGTTAAATTAATTATCTCTCTAAAAACTCATCAGCCAAATCAAGTAGTTCATTGCGTGTGAAGTTGTCAGCACCGCCTCGCCCTTGATGACGTTTAACATCTTCAATATAATCACCAAATTGTTGTCGCTGCTCTCTGTTCATATTCTTTTCCCGCGCTACAGAATTGACAATTACTCGGTCTTTTCTATTGGCTCCCCTACCTCGTCCTAATCTTTGTCTTTCAAGTCGTCTTTGCTCTAATTGTTCCTCAAAATCTTCTAGTTCTTCATCGGAGTTTTCTTGAGATTGAAAAAAAACCTGAAAAAGTTCTTTGATTTGTCTGGGAATCCACTTTAATAACTTTGCGATTGGGCGATGTAATTTTAGAATTATCTCAGTAGTCCGAAAATAAAGCTTTAGTTTTGGCATAGTCATTGTATGTCAAAAAGCTTTAGTTCTGGCGTAGTCATTGTATTTGTGGAAATTTGGCATCAATTTCTCTAACTTTACAGACTAACAAAGCTTGTATATTTATCCGACGATACAGGGCGATCGCATAAGTTAAATCTGACGCTCGCTAGTTGTAATGCATGACGTGTCCAATTATTGGCATCATAGACTAATGTCACATTAGTTATTTACTCAAACAATGAATGACTATCGCTATATCATTTTTTCCAAACCCTACGGGGTTCTCAGCCAATTTACAAAAGATAGCCCTAACCGCAGTACGCTAAAAGATTACATCGAAGTGGCTGATGTGTACCCTGTCGGGCGTTTAGACTGGGACAGTGAAGGGTTATTATTATTAACAAATAACGGAAAATTGCAACATCGCCTTTCTCATCCTCAATTTGGACATGAAAGGACTTATTTAGTACAGGTAGAGCGAATTCCCGATGCAGATGCTTTAAAGAAATTGCAAACAGGTGTGCAAATTCAAGATTACCGTACTCGACCAACAAAAGTACGACTTTTATCAGAAGAACCGTTGTTAAGCGATCGCGATCCACCAATAAGATTTAGAAAAAATGTCCCCACAGCTTGGCTAGAAATAACTTTGACAGAAGGAAAAAACCGCCAAGTCAGAAGAATGACTGCTGCTGTCGGGTTTCCTACCTTGCGATTGGTGAGGATAGCGATCGCTCACTTAAAATTAGATCGTCTACAACCAGGACAGTGGCGCGAACTTACCCCAGAAGAAGTCAAATTGTTGCATAATTTAACGAAACCACAGAAAAAAGCATCTATTTTTAAGCCTTAAGCATTGCTTCTAAGGGGGAAGCCTCCCTACCTATATTTGAATAATTGTGGTTAAAATTATGAACTGTTTATACCAATATCGATAAAAATCTCTTTTTCTAACCTTTAGTCTAAGCGCTCCTAACCCAACTGCCTAAGCCTCTCTATTTTCAAGATAGATTAATCAATATCTCCAATCGCAAGTTTTGAGCTATCAATTAAAGAATTATACAGTGTAAAGCTTAGTCTTTACATAAGTTTTTATTTGCACCTTTCACACAAATTAATTTAAAACCTGTATAATAATATTTTTTTCTTACCGCCTAGTTCACACTTCTCGCTTGGGTGCAAGTTTAAATCTATGAGCCGCAATCAGCAATCGAGCTGGCATTACACTCGTCAAAAAGATATTTTGTCTGTAACACCTCTACATCTGGAAGTTGTGTCTGAACGAGCTACCGATTTAGAACTTTGCACCCCAGAAACCCTGCGTCGTACCCAAGAAGAACTCCAGTGGTATCGCAGTTTGTATGAAAATACACCTTCTGTGTACTTCACCTTGGATGCAACAGGGAAAATTTTGTCTGTAAACCAATTTGGTGCAGACAGTCTTGGCTACACTTTAGAACAACTAATCCAAACTTCAATTTTTAACTTGTTTGAGGAGTCAGACAAGCAAAGGTTAAGTAATGCATTCAAAGAATTATTAACAGCGTCACCCGAAAGCGAAATTACTAATTGGGAGTTTCGCTTAAATGCCAGTAAAATGGTTTGGGTAAAAGTTAAAGCGCGGATATTACCAACTGAAGAGGCAAATCCGCTGATTCTGATGGTTTGCGAGGATATTACCGCTTACAAACAGACAGAAGACTTGTTACGAGAAAGCGAACAACGCTTTCACACTATGGCTGACACAGCACCAGTTATGTTGTGGATGTCTGGAAGTGACTCGTTATGTAATTTTTTCAACCAATCTTGGTTAAATTTTACCGGACGCAGCTTAGAAGAAGAGCAAGGTTTAGGCTGGTTGTCAAACGTACATCCTGAAGATCAAGATTTTTGCTTAAAAACCTATGAATCTGCCTTTAACGCACGAGCCAAATTTGAGATGGAATATCGGCTCCTGCGACATGACGGCAATTATCGTTGGATTTTAGATTCAGGGGTTCCCAGATTTACATCCACAGGTAACTTTGCTGGTTACATTGGTAGTTGTATTGACATCACAGAGCGCAAATTAGCAGAAGTTGCTCTTCAAGAAACTCAAGAAGCTGCACAAGCGCAATTTGATGAAATTGAAAGCCTCAATCGTCTGAAGGATGAATTTCTCAGTACAGTTTCCCATGAACTACGCACGCCACTAACTAATATGAAAATGGCGATTCAGATGCTGGGAATCTCACTGAAAAAAGAGCAAAACTTTTTGTTGGAAATGGACAAGCCAGAAACAGAACGCTCAAAAGCAGCTCGCTACTTTCAAATTTTAGACAAGGAGTGCGATCGCGAAATTAACCTAATTAATAATTTCCTGGATTTGCAAAAGCTCGATAATGTCGCTAAACCGTTGGTATTAGAAACAATTCAACTACAGCAATGGCTTTGCCGGGTGTTGCAGGTATTTCAAGCACGCAATCGCAACAGTTCTCAGCAAGAGTTGCAGCTAAATATAGCTGCCAATCTTCCTCCACTCACTTGCGATCCCTTCAGTCTCGAACGTATTTTAATCGAACTGCTCACCAACGCTTGTAAATTTAGCCCACCAGAAGCACAAATCACCCTCAGCGCTCAATTAAAATCAAAACAAATTCAATTCAAAGTAGTTAATACTGGTGTGGAAATTCCCACCACAGAAATACCGCTCATTTTTAACAAATTTTATCGCATTCCCAGCAACGACCCTTGGAAGCAAGGAGGAACCGGATTAGGATTGGCATTAGTACAAAAACTCACTCTTTCCCTTGGAGGCACAATCGAGGTTGAAAGTCAATCAAACCGTACCTGTTTTACGATTTTACTACCACTAAGCAGTGAGGGATGAGGGAGAGGGGGAGAGCAGGGGATGGGGAGAGGGGGGATGGGGAGATGGGGGGATGGGGAGAAAGAAGAATTATTCTTTTTGTCTCCTTGTCTCCTTGTCCCCTTGTCCCCTTGTCCCCTTATCTCCCACTCCCCCACTCGCCCACTCCCCCAAACAATCAAGATATGTGTTTAAATATGGGCGATCGCTAATTTTTAATGGCAGGTTATTCTGAGGGATAGGCTTGCCTGTATTTCACATATTTTGAAAATATGCGTAAGAATTAATACTGTCACCAAAATTCACTGTTGACACCACAATATTTTGTCGGTCTACTATAAGCTGCCGACATTTGTGGCAATGCACAAATTGTAGTGGTCAGAAGCACGCCAGGAACGGGAATTAAGGAACTTCCACAATGCTGATTTGCCCCCAGTGTAAATTTGAAAACTCTAATACCAACAAGTTCTGTCAAAACTGTGGCACGTCCTTGACGCAAAAGGTTTGTCCAAAATGCAGTAGCGCTGTGGCTGTCAATGCAGAACGATGTCACAACTGCGGCGCGGAATCCGGCACAATTTGGTGGGCAATTATTGCCGTCGAGGAAGTTAAGGAAAGTGAAGCAGAAGTTCACCAGCCAAAAAGCTTAGAAGATGATTCTCCCCTTTCACCCCAGTTCGCCCAAGCGACTGGCTCCCCTTCTGGCTTAATCGCTTTTTCTCAACTCCCGGTTGGCTCTTATTTAGACTCGCAACAGCGCTATCAACTATTAGATCCGCTACCAGCACTATCAGAAGTTGCCGCTCATACTCAGGTGTGCGTGAGAGTTTTAGACTGCCAACCATATCAAATGTCGCCGCTACTGGCTATACTAAAAAATCAGCAAAACAATTTGATTGCGCCATCAACCGAAGCAGCCAGAATTCCTAACCTCGCTAAACCTTATATTGCTTTGCAACTAGGGTCTCACCCAGAAATACCATCGATTCACGATGCATGGCAGGAAAACCAGATGCAGGTGGTACTGATTGAGAACCGATCGCATTGGCAGTATTTAGCCGAATTATGGCAAGATGATAATATAACTTCGTTACAAATCTTACATTGGTTTTATCAGATGACTCAACTCTGGGCGCTATTAGAACCATTGAATTGTCGTCAAAGTCTGTTGGAGTTATCGAATTTGCGCTTGGATGAAGACCAGACGCTAGCACTACAAGAGTTACACGTAGAAACACAGAGAAATAATTCTGCTGATTTGCCAGAAGGCGAAGCGCAACCTTTGACAATTGAAGCTTTGGGGCGTATTTGGCAGGCGTTATTTAGACAGTCGCAACGCACTCAATCTGGCTCTGTGATACAGTTGTTGGGCGAGATTGAGGAAGGTAAGATTGAGACGATCGCTCAATTGCGATCGCGCTTGGAGGCGATCGCCGCTGAACTGCAACCAGCCACAACCGCAACCGACCCAACACTAAAAGAACATACTCCATCGCCAACTATCCTGCAATTAGACGACACAGAAGATACCGCCCCTAGAGGCGATGATATGCCAACAGTGGTGCTGCCGATGCAGTTAATCAGCCTAGAAGATGCAGGACGCACGGATGTTGGGCGTCAACGCCAACACAATGAAGACTTTTTTGGTGTTGAAACCAAAATTAACAAATTAGAATTGCCCAAAAACCGAGCTTTGCAAGCGCGTGGTTTATATATTCTCTGTGATGGAATGGGGGGACACGCTGGTGGTGAAGTCGCCAGTGAGTTGGCAGTTACCACTCTGCGGGAATACTTCCAAAAACATTGGCTTTCTAACCAACTCCCAACTGAAGACAGTATCGCTGAGGCAGTACTTTTAGCAAATCAGGCAATTTACGATGTTAATCAACAAGATGCCCGTTCTGGTGTCGGTCGCATGGGCACTACCTTGGTAATGCTTTTAATCCAAGACACTCAAGCAGCAGTTGCTCATGTGGGGGATAGTCGCTTGTATAAGCTGACTCGCAAGGACAAACTTAAACAAATAACGGTAGATCACGAAGTCGGTCAACGGGAAATTGCTCGTGGAGTTGAACCAAATTTAGCTTACGCTCGCCCAGATGCTTATCAACTTACTCAAGCCCTTGGTCCACGAGACGAAAACTTGATCCATCCCGATGTGCAGTTTTTCGAGATTAATCAAGATACACTCTTCATCCTCGCTTCGGACGGTTTATCAGATAATGATTTACTAGAAATTCATTTTTCTACTCACTTAGAACCGCTGCTGAGTTATGGTGCTAACTTAGAACGCGGAGTCCGAGAGTTAATTGATTTGGCGAATCAACACAATGGTCATGACAACATTACTGCTGTACTCATCCGGGCAAAAGTCCGTCCCAACGTCGAAAGTCAAAAGAATGGTTAGTGGTTAGTGGATAGTGGTTAGTGGATAGTGGATAGTGGATAGTGGATAACTGTTAACCGTCAACGCTCCAACGCTCCAACGATCCAACTATCAACTAACAACTAACAACTAACAACTAACAACTACCAACCAACAACTACCAACTACCAACTAACATTACCTTATATTGTGGTTACTCTGACGCTGTTAGACGCGCAAGAAAAAACGCCGCTCAAGCAGTGGTGCTTTGAAGACTGCTCCGTAATTCGGATTGGTCGAGCGGCAGATAATCAGGTTGTTTTAACTGATAATTTAGTTTCTAGGTATCATCTAGAACTCAGGCAAGTTAATTCTGGCAACAATGGTGGTTCTTGGCAGGTAATCAGTCAAGGCACAAATGGCACTTTCCTCAATAGTGTCTTGGTGACACAGAGTTTGCTGCCAGATAATTCACTGTTGCAATTGGCACAGGGCGGACCGCTACTTAAATTTGAAATTCAGCCAATAAAATCACCCGCTCCTAAATTGGGGGGTAAAGAAGTTGGTGTCCAAATCGAACCAACTGTTAAGAGTTTTATAGAAGTGGTGTCAGCAAAAACTCCTGCAACTTCACGCTCAACTTGTACCCACGAAGGTAATTCTCCTAACAATCTATTTTGCATCCACTGCGGTCAACCGCTGACAGTGCAAAAAGTAATTCGCTACTATCAGGTGTTGCGGACGCTTGGACAGGGAGGTATGGGGACTACCTATCTAGCTTGGGATGCAGCGGGTTGGATTGCTGGATATCCGCAATTGCTGGTGTTGAAGCAAATGAATGCTGATATGGCAAAAATTGCCAAGGCTCAAGAATTATTTGAACGCGAGGCGTATACTCTCAAATCCTTGAGTCATCCAGGAATTCCTAAGTATTATGATTTTTTTGTGGATAGCGGCAAAAAATACCTGGCAATGGAATTAGTCCACGGTCAGGATTTAGAAAGATTAGTTTACACGACTGGACCTGTCACCCCTTCTCGTGCGATCGCCTGGATGATCCAAACCTGTGACATATTAGATTATCTCCACAGGCAAGATCCACCACTGATTCACCGCGATATTAAACCCGCAAACCTGATGGTGCGAAGTTCTAATAATCAGATAGTGGTGCTGGATTTTGGCGCTGTGAAAGAAATTGGCACCGCACCGGGTACTCGCATTGGTGCAGAAGGTTATTGCGCTCCCGAACAAGAGCGCGGGCAACCTTTGACACAATCCGATTTGTACGCGATCGGACCTACACTAATTTTTTTACTAACAGGCGAAAATCCTTTTAAGTTTTACCGCCAGCGGGGTCGAAATTTTCGATTTGATTTGGCAAGCGTTCCCACTTTTACTCGGAAATTAAAAGAGGTTATTGACCGCGTTACAGAACCACTGCCACGCGATCGCTACCAAACAGCCAAAGAACTCGCTGCCGCATTAGCTACTTGCGAATAGGGGGAGTAGGGAGTGGGGGAGGGGAGAAGTGGGGGAAGATGAGGGAGAGGGGGGGGACAAGGAAGACAAGGGGGAGGGGGGAGACAAGGGAGAAATTCCTCCTTGTCCACGCCAGTCGCTACAACGGAGGAGACCTCCGCAACGCGCTGGCTTCCCTTGTCTCCTTGTCCCCTTGTCTTCCTGTCCCCCTATCCTCAATCTGCCTCTTCGTCCCAAGCTTCTACTGCTAACAAATCGCCAATTGGGTCTTGCATAGTAAAGCCAAAATCTAGCAGTTCCTGCTTCCAGTACTGCCATTCATTGCCGTAAAGCAACGCGATTTTCCAAATGCTATCGGTTGGCTTGATAATTTTAGATTCGACGAGTGATTGCACGTTACGCTGCAATTTCACCATAGGGTGAATTACTTGCTGCTGGGTCATAGCCTCGAATGAATTCAGATTTTGTATGGTAAATGCTTAATCAAAACTGCTTTCCCTTGGGGGATTTTTGCCTATGCGTAGAGTTGTACTTTGGCAAAGCTAGTCTTAACTTCTTAACTGTACCATAACTAACTCTAGTTGCGTTGTGATGATTTCGGTTTTGTACGGTAATCACCACCTAAAAACTCAAATACCACCAAGCAGTTGTAGACACCGAGCAAAAAGTTAGTCGTCCTAAAACTTGCAGATATAGCAATTGTGAGGACGCCTATTGATTAAACCAGAGCGTTGTATACTGGCAAAAAACACCTTTAGCACAACGAGTTCACTGGAAATTTTTGAGTAACGGTAAACTTTGCAGTTGCCTGGAAATATTCACCGTCTCTTTGAGCGAAACGTTATTCACGATACCGCAAATATTCTGTCTTTGGACTAACTAACCGGACATATTTATCTAAATTTAATATTTTTGCTTGTCACAAATCGCAAAGGCAAATTACAAACAGCGGTTTTGCGCTTCTATAACTATGATACTAAAAACAATTCTACATGAACTGCCGATGGGCGTATTTTTTTATTGCACGCAGAAGTAATAATTTGAGACTTGTAAAAGGCCGCACCACAGCAAAGCGCAAAAAAACGCCCAAATCTCTTCAGGGCAAGCACTCTCAGTTTTGCGATCAAGCCAAATCCAAGAAAATCGCGCATTCTTGCTGCGAAATTTTTCGCACAAATGTTAGTTCCTGAGTTGTCGATGGGTATCCTGAGCATGGGCAATTACCGATGAGAGTCGGGTCGATTTCATTCAGAGCGATTTTGCTCTGATCGGCAAAATACCTCGTTCTTGCAACGCACATATTGATTGTTTAGTCAATCCGTATATAGTTGTATTTTACCGGAAGCCAAAATCAGTCAAGTTACTACAGCAGTTCAAAGATGGCTATATCTGAAAAAGAATACATGATGGCGCGGATGAAGCGATCGCAGCGTCTGCATAAGATTGTCGCAGTGGTGTCTATAATCTCCTTCGCTGGTTCTACAGCGTTTGCGGTGATTCCGGCAATACAACAGGCATCGCAGCAACCGCAGTCAGCAACTGCGGCTGTTGAGTCTTCATTAAAACAACAAGCGCGGGGTTTTGAGTTGGTTTTGCAACGCGAACCAGAAAACCGAGTGGCTTTAGAGGGGTTAGTAAATGTACGGCTACAGCTAAAAGACGTTAAAGGTGCTGTTGAACCGTTAGAGAAACTGGTACAACTGCAACCTGAACGCAAAGAGTATAAAGCTTTGTTAGAGCAGATGAAGAAACAAGTAGGAAAGAGCGATCGCCCTTAGTCAGCTAGCAAGTACTAAATAAAAAAGATGACCTTTCTATTATCTGAAATTTGCTACAGCTAACTGAGTTTTTAATTAATGGAGTTGAAACGAATTATATGCCGAGCCTGTCTGTATGCATGATATTGCAAAATTCCGAAAAAACATTACCCATTGCTCTAGAATCCCTAGATAATGTTTATGATGAATTAATAATTGTTGATGGAGGCAGCATCGATTCTAGCTGTGAAATTGCTTCTAAATATCAAGCAAAAATAATACATTCCAAATGGACTGGAGATTATTCGCATCAGAGAAACATATTTTTGTCTCATGTCAAAACAGATTGGGTATTTGTTTTAGATTCAGATGAATTTATCAATATAAAAACATGGAAATTTCTTAAGTCTTTGAAAGAAAAGTCTATACAAGAAACAGATAATTTTTGGATTCCTAGAAGGTGGATTTCTCCATTTAATAGAAAGCATTACATTGTCAGCTCTCCACATTATCCTGACTCTCAGCGTAGACTATTTAGATATTATGAAGGCATTAGCTATCATGGTCATGTTCATGAAATGCCTCAAGGTTTTAGCGATAAAGGCAAAACTTTAGTTGATTTGAGCATATATCATTTAGATTTATTTATTAATAATGAAGAAAAACGACGTATCAAACTTCGTCGTTACTCGCAGACAGATCCACGAAACGGCGCACGTCATTTTTACTTACCAGATACCAAAAACATTCAGACATTAGAATGGAGTTATGATGAAGTTTCACTTCCAGTTCAACTTTTAATTGATAAGCTTTTAAACGAGTCAATCTCAGATTCTCGACTTAACAACCTAATTTTTCCGGAAATTAAAAACGACGAATTTTATAATATAATTCAAGAAATTGCTAGAAAAGAAGACATAAAGACCATTTTAGAAATTGGTTCTTCTTCAGGTGAAGGAAGTACAGAAGCATTAGTAAAAGGTATTCGAGAAAACGCAAATAAGCCTATCCTCTTCTGCATGGAGGTTTCACAAACTAGATTTAGCGAACTTAAAAAAAATTATGCCAATGACTCTTTTGTAAAATGCTACAATTTATCATCTGTTGCTCTGGAAAATTTTCCCGATTCAAATAAAGTATCCAATTTTTACAATACAACTAAAACAAATCTAAACTATTATCGCCTTGAACAAATATTAGACTGGCTCAAACAAGATATTGAATATTTAAAAAAATCAGGTGTTGCTCAAAATGGGATACAAAAAATTAAAGACCAAAACAATATTGAGTATTTTGATGTAGTATTAATTGATGGATCGGAATTTACTGGCTTAAGTGAGCTAGATGAAGTTTACGGTGCTAAGTATATTTTGCTTGATGATATAAATGCCTTTAAAAATTATCATTCTCATCAAAAGTTGCTGATAGATAAAAACTATGAACTAGTTACTCAAAATTTTTATCTTTATAATGGTTATTCCGTTTTTAAAAGAGTTAATAATGACCAAATCAAACCTAAAGAAAAAACAGGAGATAACTCAAATTTACCGATTCATTTTTTTACTATTGTCCTGAACGGTGAACCATTTATCCGTTACCACATTGAGGCTTTCAAACAACTACCTTTTAAATGGCATTGGCACATTGTTGAGGGTGTAGCTGAATTAAAGCACGATACTGGATGGAGTATCGAGCATGGTGGACATATAAGCGATCAAATCCATCATAACGGTCGGAGTAATGATGGGACAACAGAATATTTAGATCAACTAGTAAGCCAATATCCCGAACAAATTACAGTTTATCGCCAGCCAGAAGGTGTTTTCTGGAATGGAAAACGGGAAATGGTAAATGAGCCATTATTTAACATAAATGAGGAATGTTTATTGTGGCAGGTAGATGTAGATGAACTGTGGACAGTTGAGCAGATTTGTATTGCCCGACAGTTGTTTATTGATAATCCTGATAAAACTGCTGCTTTTTATTGGTGTTGGTATTTTGTTGGAGAAAATTTAATTATTAGCACTCGCAATTGTTATACTCAAAATCCTCAACAAGAGTGGTTAAGAACATGGCGATATAAACCTGGAGCAGTATGGGTAGCACATGAACCACCAAGATTAGAAGAACCTTTGCCAAATGGTCAATGGCAAAATGTTGCGGCTTTAAATCCTTTTAGACATGATGAAACTGAAAAATATAATTTGGTGTTTCAACATTTTGCGTATGTGACACCAGAGCAATTAAAATTTAAAGAACAATACTATGGTTATACCAATGCAGCTGCTGAATGGAAAATCTTGCATAAACAAACGAAATTTCCAGTTTTATTGCGGCAGTATTTTTCATGGGTAGGTGATGACACAATGGTTGACAAAGCTGAATCATACGGTATAGTACCAATTGCCCAAAAGCTATCAAATAATGATAAATGGTTCTTTTTACCACCAGATAAAACACAGGTAAAAATTCCAGATATGACAAAAATCAAGCCAATAATTATTGTAGACGGAGTATTTTTTCAACTCTACAAAACTGGTATTGCTCGTGTTTGGAAATCCTTGTTGGAAGAATGGTTAGACAACGGTTTTGCTAAATATATTGTTGTAATCGATCGCGCTGGAACTGCTCCGAAAATTCCAGGTATCCAATATCGCACTGTAGAGCTTTATGATTACAACAATACTGATAGCGATCGCCAAATGCTACAGCAAGTATGCGATGAAGAAGATGCGAGTTTATTTATCTCCACTTATTACACAACACCAACTACAACACCTTCTGTATTTCTAGCACATGACATGATTCCTGAATTATTTGGATGGAATCTCAATAATGCCATGTGGCGAGAAAAACACTATGGAATTAAACATGCCTCAGCTTATATTGCTGTTTCCGAAAACACCGCACGAGACTTAGTAAAGTGTTTTTCCTACATACCATTCAAGTCTGTAGTAATTGCTCAAAATGGTGTAAATCATCAAATATTTTCACCAGCACAACCAGAAGAATTGAATGCTTTTAAAACTAAGTATGGTATCGCAAAACCTTACTTCATTTTAGTTGGTGCAGGCAGCGGTTATAAAAATAGTATTTTGTTCTTCCAGGCTTTTTATCAACTTGCTAGTAGTTATGGATTTGATATTGTCTCTACAGGAATTGGTGGATTAGCAGACCTAGATTTTAGAGCTTATACATCAGGTAGCATTGTACATATATTGCAACTGAGTGATGAAGAATTAGCAATCGCTTACTCTGGTGCTGTTGCGCTGATTTATCCTTCTAAATATGAAGGATTTGGTTTGCCCGTTTTGGAAGCGATCGCTTGTGGTTGTCCTGTGATTACTTGTCCGAATGCATCAATTCCAGAAGTAGCAGGAAAAGCAGCATTGTACGTGCAAGATGATGATATTGAGGAGATGGCAAATGCATTGTGTGAGGTACAAAAGCCATCTGTTCGCAACTCTCTGATTGCTGCTGGATTAAAACAAGCGAAACAGTTTTCTTGGTCAAAAATGGCGAAAGAAATTAGCTCAGTGTTAATAAATACTACTCTTTTGCCATTAAATCTCAGAGAAACTAATTTAATTGTATTTCCAGATTGGTCACAGCCAGAAGAATTACTCGGTTTAGAACTGCAACAAGTTATTAGCGCGATCGCAGCTCATGCCGATAGCGATCGTACAACCTTGCTAATCGATACCAGTAATATTTCTCTTGAAGATGCCGAACTTTTATTATCTGGTGTAACTATGAATTTGCTAATGGAAGAAAATTTAGATGTTAGCGAAGGATTAGAAATATCTCTAATTAGAGATTTGGCTGATATTCAGTGGGAAGCTTTGCTACCTCGTATCCAAGCAAGAATTATTTTGCAACATGAAAATAAACAAGTCTTAGCACAAGCAAAAGCAGAGAATCTTCCATTTTACGACTTGAATAATAAGTTATTGAGCGAAGATATCTGCAACTATCAGCTTGAAATTGATAATAATCAACAAACAATAAATCAACTGCATACAGAAGCTCTAGCACTTTACCATAATAGACAATTTATCGAAGCAGAAGAAAAATTTAATAATGTATTAGAGTTGGATAATAACCATGCATCAGCTTGGCTAAATCTTGGTACATTATATTATACTACTGCACGCAATCAAGAAGCGCTAAATGCACTTAAAAAATGTCTGCAAATTGAACCATTAGGAGCTATTCAACATTACACTCTAGGTTTGGTTCAAGAAAAGCTCGGTGCTGTTACCCAAGCAATTAAAGCTTATAAACAAGCAATTGCTCTCGATGTTAACTGGATTGATGCTTACAATAGATTGGGTAATATCTTCTTAGAAAAAGGTGATTTTAAGCAAGCTGAATCAATTTATCGTCAAGCTATTGCAGCCAAACCAAACCATTTTGGTAGTTATCTCAATTTAGGTAATGTTTTACTAGAAAAGAACGAAATAGATGAAGCTATTATTGCTTATGAAAAAGCTCTGGAATTAAAACCACGTAATCCAGATATTTTGTACAATATGGGAGCCGCTTTTGAAGCTAAAAATGACTGTGCAGAAGCAGCACTTAACTATGGTTATGCTTTTTACAGGCAGGGAAAATATCAAGAAGCGGTTGAGGAATATCATAAGTTTTTAGAAAATAAAATAGGAGATATACATTTATATCTTTCCTTGGCTACTTGTTATCAAAAACTCAATCAAGACGAAGGAACTATCAATACTTATAAAGAAGGTATAAGAGTTTATCCAAATTCAGCGAACCTTTATTTTCAGTATGCTTTAACCTTGCAAATTTTCGGTAGAACAAAGGAAGCGATCGCAATTGCTAGTGAAGCATCACAGTTATTACCAGATGTTTTGGCTTTAAAGCTCGAAAGCCAACGTATGCTACCAATTATTTATGAAAATAAAGAGGAAATTTCTTTTTATAGACAGCGGTTTATTCATGGCTTACAAGAATTAATTCAACAGACATCTCTAGATACTGCTGAAGCTAAAAAAAGCGCTCTAGAAACTATAGGTAGCCGGACAAATTTTTACTTACAATATCAAGGTAAAGATGATTTAGAACTACAAAAACAGTACGGAGAGTTTGCCCATAAAGTGATGTCTGCCAACTATCCCGAATGGGTTAAGCCACTTTCTAAACCTGTTCTGAGTCAAAACCAAAAAATTCGTGTTGGTTATGTATCTAACTGTATGCGAGGACATACAGTCGGTAAATTAATGCTTGGCTGGCTGCGAAACTGTAACCGCCAACAGTTTGAGATATATTGCTACTACACAGATGCAAAAGTAGACCCTCTAACTCAGCAATTCCGGTTGTATAGTGATATTTTTCATCACATACCAGAAGATATGGAAGCAGTCTGCAAACAAATTGCCGCCGATGAAATACATGTGCTGGTTATTCTAGATATCGGTATGCATCCGGAAATGACACAAATAGCAGGATTGCGTTTAGCACCAGTACAGTGTACAACCTGGGGACATCCCATCACTTCAGGTATCCCGACAATCGATTACTTTTTATCTTGCGAATTAATGGAACCAGACAATGCTCAACAACACTATTGCGAAAAGTTGATTTGCTTGCCTAATATTGGAATTTCCTATAAAAAACCCAATATTCCTAAACCGAAAAAACCGCGCTCAGAATTTGGACTAAAAGAAGAAGCCGTAGTATATTTATCCTGCCAATCTCTGTTTAAATATTTGCCACAGTATGACTATATTTTCCCAGCAATAGCTCAAAAAGTTTCCCAAGCTCAGTTTGTTTTTATATCTCACGGAAGTGATTATATTACTGAGATATTTAGGCAACGGCTCCAAGTTGCTTTTGCTGAGTTTGGCTTAAAGAGTGAAGAATATTGTGTAATATTGCCTCGAATAGGTTGGGATGATTATTGTAACCTTAACTGTGTTTCAGATATATTTTTAGACACTTTCTTATGGTCAGGTGGTAATACCACTTTAGAAGCGATCGCCTGCAATTTACCTATTGTTACTTGTCCTGGTGAATTTATGCGCGGTCGGCATTCCTATGGAATTTTACAAATGCTAGGAGTCACTGACACAATTGCTAAAACTGAAGCGGAATATATCGATATTGCTACTAAATTAGGGGTAGACCAAAAGTGGAGAAACAGCATTGTTGAACAAATGGTAGAGCGCCATTCCTATCTCTATGATGATAAAACTTGTATAGAAGCATTGGAAGAGTTTTATCGGCGCGTTATACGGGAAGGTTAATAAATAAGGGATGCTCTATTTCAGTTATTTATAGAGCAATCCCTTTTTGTAAAAATATATTTTATAATTCAATCCTAAGTATCAAGATAGATTTGCCACATTTCTCTATAAGCTTTCTCCATCTGCTGGGTAAATTGTTCAGCATTCCATAACGGTGCTGTGTGACGTGATTGTTGCAGTTGCCAAGCGATTTTTTGCCGCAAAGCTGAGTCTTTACCTAAGCGAATACCCCAATCTACATATTCTTCATCTGTCCAGGCAATGCCTTGTGTAATACCAGCATTCATCATCATGGTGTAGCTGTTACGTGCGGCAAATTGTTCTCCTACTCTTGTAACTAAAGGAATTCCCATCCATAGAGTCTCTAAAGTGGTCGTTGCGCCGTTGTAAGGATAAGTATCTAAGACCACATCGGCAAGTGATAAATTAGCTCGGTGTATCGCTTCGGAACGAACCATTGGTAAAAATCGCAAGCGATCGCTATCCACTCCCTCTTCATTTGCAATCCGATGAAAAAAGCTTTTAATCGCTTCTTCTTCGGCTAATCCTTTAATCAAGAAGTAGCTATTTGGTACTGCTTTTAAAATTCTCATTTGCAAGCGAATAGTATCTGGATGTCGCTTGCAGCCCCCTTGGGCACTAAGATAGACTATGGCATCGCTAGGAATATTCAAATGCTCGCGACGTAGGGTAGGCACACCTACCTCAAAACCATCCACTGCTATGTAAGTTTGGGGTAAGCGCCAGATTTTCTCTGAGTAGTAATTTTGAGCATCATCTGGCAGTACATAAGGATCGGCAATGAAATAATCAACCGCCGGTATTCCCGATGCATCCCAACCCAACCATGTAGCTTGTATCAAAGCAGGTTTTAGCGCCATCACTTCACAGCTAATATCTAAAGTGAGGCTATCTAAATCAATTAATATATCAATTTCATCTTGATAAATTTTTTCAGCAATTTCTCGGCTATCTATTCCCATTTTGTGTGCCTGGTTGACCTGATTGGCATACCATTCTTGTAAGGGGTCTTCTTTTTGTTTGTAATTAACAAAATAGCCATAAATTTCAAAGCGATCGCGGTTGTGATACTCAAATAACCATCGCGCTAACCACCCCACAGAATGCTGCCTTAAACAATTAGATAAATAGCCAATTTTCAAAGGTTTATCTAATTTATCAAGCTTTTTAGATACTAGCGATCGCCGCTTTTTATACCACTCTGCTTGCTCGTTAGCATAATTTTGTAGATTCGATTGGCACAAAGCCGCAACTTGATTTTGGATTTTTCGATTTTGCTTTAAATCATCGCGAAGATAAGGTAAAAAAAACGTCGATATCAACAAGCGTGAAATCTGAGCAGAGTCATTTAAAATTGGCTGCTGTTCTACTAGTTCACGCAGTAGAGACTCTTGAAGTTCTACAACCTTCTGAGCTTCCTCGCGGTATCCACCAGCATACATCAGCCCTCGCAACATCAAATGATTGGCAAAAACTCTATCTGATAGCGCTTCTGGTTTTAATAGCGAATAGCATTTCTTAGCTATTTCTATACCTTTTGTATAATCGCCAGAATTTTGATAAAAAGCAGCTAAATGTCTTAACAATTCTAAATCTTCAGCATCGATTCGCTGACACAACTCTGCTAGTTTTACCGCTTGTGCTGGTTGCAGTAGCGAGTAAGCAACATTAATTGCAGCCACCAGTACGACAGCAAAATATTTAGGTAAATGCTCTAAATGCAGTAAACAAGCTTCAGCAAAATCTCGCGACAAAGGATGTAGTGGATCGCAGTCTAAAACTAGCTGTAACACTTGCATTAAATGATTAACATCAACTTTTCCAGGTTGCTTTGAACGCAGTAGTTCAATTATTTCCCAAGAAGCTAGCTCATCACCAGTAAAAGTTTCTAATTCAATCGAAAGCTGAATCAAATGTAATAAATTGTTAACATTTTTTCTTTGAATTTCACCTAAATGATGGCGTAGCAAATAAGCAGTAGAACGATCTGCTAGTGCTGAACGCCGTTCTGCTTCAGCTTCCAGTATCAGTGCCAGTTCCTCGTTCCACAGTTCGATTTGTTCCGGCTCACCCTCCATCATTGCCATCAGCCAAGTTGTCTGTGCCTCCGCTTCTTGTCCGTGCAACAGCAACATTAACCCTAAATGCCAGTAGTGGGATTTTACCTCAGGCTCTGCTTCAATAGCTTGTTCGTAAATAATTGCAGCCTTGTAGTAGTCACTTTGAATTAGACATTGTTCGGCTTGCTGCTGCCAACTGGCGAAATTAGTCAAAGAGGAGTTAAGAGTCATTTAATACACTAATTTTGAGTTTTCACAAATTTAGAGTGGGTAGTTTATACTACCCACTCTAGTCTCATACTTAATCTAGATGTAACCGCAATTGCGAAGGCAATTACTTTGATATTGCTTACTTGATGGTTTTCATTGCACCAGTGGCATCAGTAGGACAATTAGGACCATTAGTACCATCGTTTACCGTTATACCATTGCTATTATCTGTATTTGCTGGGTTAACACTTTCACATAAAATTGATAAGGTGATTGCTTCATTGACGCCGTTCACAGTCTGGGTGGATGTATAAACGACACCAGCATAAGACTTCAGTTTCGCTTTGATGGATTTGGCTTTATTGGTGATGTGTGTGCCAGTACTACCAGCAGAACTGATTTCGTAGCTATAGTTGTCAGTTTGTGATCTGATACCAAGAGCTAACTGTTCAAGTTGGCTTGTAAAGGCGTTATTATTCTCTAAGAAGTATGCCTGTTGCGCCCGGTTCATAGCACCGCTATTCTGCTTTGCTTCTGACTGTCTAGCTTTACTAACTTGGCTGAGGAGTGAAGGCAATGCGATCGCTGCTAACACACCGATAATAATTACTACTACTAGTAATTCAATAAGAGTAAAACCTTCATCGCCTTTTTTCTTACGGTTTAGGTTGTGCAGGAATTTAGCTTGTAATTCTGGCTTAAGCATGGGTTTCTCCGGAAAGTTTCGATGTAATATTTTGATTGCTTTCTAGATATAAGTTGCCCACTTTCGATCGCTTTCATATCACCCTGGAAAAAAAATCTTTAGATTGTAGTTAGCGCTACCCTGCGGGAAAGCTTCGCTAACAGCGCTGAAGCGCCGACTACGAACTTATCCAATTTATTGTGCTAGAATAAGCGTAGTCGTTATGAGTTCGTTTAATTGCGTATGACTAACCCTACAGTAGAAAACTTAGTAATTATCGGTTCGGGTCCTGCTGGATACACGGCGGCTATTTATGCGGGACGGGCTAACCTGAAACCTGTGGTATTTGAAGGCTTCCAAGCTGGGGGTTTACCTGGTGGTCAGTTGATGACAACGACTGAAGTTGAGAACTTTCCAGGGTTTCCACGCGGGATTACCGGACCCGAACTGATGGATGAGATGAAGGCTCAGGCGGAGCGTTGGGGAGCCGAGTTATATACTGAAGATGTGATATCGGTTGACTTGAGTCAGCGTCCTTATACTGTCCGCTCTGAGGAACGGGAATTTAAAACCCACAGTATTATTATTGCCACAGGTGCGACCGCAAAGCGTTTGGGTTTACCCAGCGAACATGAATTTTGGAGTCGCGGTATATCGGCTTGTGCTATCTGTGATGGTGCTACACCGATTTTCCACGGTGCAGAATTGGCTGTAATTGGCGCTGGTGACTCGGCAGCAGAAGAAGCAATTTACCTGACGAAATATGGCTCAAAGGTAAATATGCTGGTACGCACTGAGAAAATGCGTGCCTCGAAAGCGATGCAAGACCGCGTTTTGAGTAACCCGAAAATCCAGGTACATTGGAACACCGAAGCCGTGGATATTTTTGGTAACGGTCACATGGAAGGAGTGAAAATCCGCAATAGCAGAACCGGTGAAGAAAGTCAACTGCACGTTAAGGGTTTATTTTACGCCGTTGGTCACAAGCCGAATACATCTTTGTTTGAAGGACAAATAGAACTTGATGAAGTGGGTTACGTTGTCACCAAACACGGTTCTGTAGAAACGAGTGTAGAAGGCGTATTTGCGGCTGGTGACGTGCAAGACCATGAGTTTCGTCAAGCAATTACGGCTGCAGGTACCGGTTGTATGGCGGCAATGTTGGCTGAACGCTGGTTGTCTTCTACTGGTTTGATTGAAGAATTTCATCAAAAACCGGAAACTTCAGATAATGAATTAGAACATCAGCCTGCTGAGAAGAAAACCCCAGAAGAATTTGATTTAAATGCAACGCGCCATGCAGGGGGTTATGCTTTACGGAAGCTGTTTCATGAAAGCGATCGCCTAATTCTTGTCAAATACGTTTCTCCTGGCTGCGGTCCTTGCCATACCCTCAAACCAATTTTAAATAAAGTAGTGGATGAATTTGATGGTAAAATCCACTTTGTCGAAATTGACATCGACAAAGACCGCGAAATTGCCCAAAATGCTAACGTCACAGGAACACCGACGATTCAACTGTTCAAAAATAAAGAACTGATCAACGAAGTTAAAGGTGTCAAGCAAAAAAGCGAGTACCGCAAGTTGATTGAAAGTAATCTTTAAGGGCATGGGGCATTGGGCATTGGGCATTGGAAAGAAATAATATAGATACTCTTCCTAGTCCCTAGTACCCAGTACCCAATCCCTATATGTACAATAGTCAGCGTATCTTGCTTGATGCAGGCGATCGCTCATGACCGTTATCAAAAAACCGCTACCCAGATTTTTTAGTTTTGCGAACAATCCCAATTTATCTCGGCAATTAATGCTGACTGGGATAGCTATTACTTTGTTTTTCGTCTTCTTGGCTTTTTTCGCTCCGGTCTTTCAAGCTTGGGGATGGCTGCAAGATCCTACAGATTTCCTCGGTAACGTTCCTCATGAGCCACTCTCCGGGAAACATTGGTTTGGCACTAGTCGCTTGGGCTATGATGTGTTTTCGCGCACTGTTTTCGGCGCTCAAGCTGCTTTGCAAGTAGTTATTTTAGCTACTTCACTCAGTATGTTTATCGGTGTGCCTTTGGGGATGCTGAGTGGCTATCTGGGTGGTAGAGTTGATAAGGTTTTACTGTTTTTTATGGATAGCATTTATACCTTACCGGGGTTGCTGCTTTCCGTGACGCTGGCGTTTGTGGTGGGAAGGGGAATATTAAATGCAGCGATCGCAATTAGTATTGCTTACATCCCCCAATATTACCGCGTTGTCCGCAACCACACTGTCAGCGTGAAAACTGAAGTCTTCATCGAAGCTGCCCAAGCAATGGGTGCGAACACTTGGCAAGTTCTTTCTAAATATCTCTTTTTCAACGTAATTCAAAGCGTACCTGTACTTTTCACCCTCAACGCTGCTGATGCAATTTTGGTGTTGGGGGGTTTGGGCTTTTTGGGGCTAGGACTTCCCGAAGAAGTGGCAGAATGGGGACACGATTTAAAACAAGCTTTAGAAGCACTACCCACAGGTATTTGGTGGACTACGCTTTTTCCCGGTTTGGCGATGACTTTAATGGTAGTTGGGTTGTCGCTGCTGGGTGAGGGGTTAAATGAATTTGTCAATCCCCGTTTGCGGAAAGAAAATAGTATCCGGAAGTAGTTGGTGGATAGTGGATAGTTGATAGTGGGTAGTGGGTAGTGGGTAGTGGGTAGTGGGTAGTGGATAGTGGGTAGTGGATAGTTGATAGTTGATAGTAGTTGGTGGATAGTGGATAGTAGTTGGTGGATAGTGGATGGTGGATGGTGGATAGTGGATAGTGGATAGTGGTTATGGCTACTTTTTTACAACCAACAACTAACAACTAACAACCAACAACTAACACTCAACACCCAACAACCAACAACCAACAACTATCAACCAACAACCAACAACCAACAACTATCAACCAACAACCAACAACTAACAACTAACAACTATCAACCAACTGAGAGATTTGTGTGAAAGATAACCTTTCTTTAATCGTGGCTGCTGCTGGTGGATTTATGCTTTCTGTCGCCCTGACAGGTATTTTACGAGGTGCGCCGGTAACATCTTTCCAGGCTCAATCTAGTTTTCGTCCCGTGAGTGTGGCTGCATTCAGCGTTGCACCCCAGCAGACAAAATTAGAAGATTTTCGCGCTAAGACCTAAAGGCGCTAAGATGCTTTTGAAATCTGAAAATTTGCGCTTTTGGGTTTAATGTGGTGAATTCTCAAGTAATCGGCATTGACTTGGGGGGAACGGCGATTAAGTTGGGGCGATTTGCTGCGGATGGCACTTGTTTGCAATCTTTGACTGTGGCAACTCCCCAACCAGCGACACCTGAAGCAGTTATGGCGGCGATGGTGGATGCGATCGCTCAAATTGACCCAGATAATCTTAGCATGGCGATCGGTGTCGGTACTCCCGGTCCTGCGGATGCCAGTGGACGCATTGCCAAAGTTGCCATCAATCTGACAGGATGGCATGATGTCCCTTTAGCTGATTGGTTAGAAGCGAAAACTGGTAAACCTACGATTCTCGCTAATGATGCTAATTGTGCGGGGTTGGGAGAAGCTTGGTTAGGTGCCGGTCGCCATTTTCAAAACTTGATTTTGCTGACTTTGGGAACTGGTGTAGGTGGCGCGGTTATTTTAGATGGTAAATTGTTTGTTGGACATTTAGGAGCCGCTGGAGAGTTGGGTTTAATTACCTTAAATCCCGATGGTCCGATGTGTAATAGCGGTAATCAAGGCTCTTTGGAGCAGTATACTTCAGTCGTGGCAATTCGTCGCCGCACCGGGAAAGAACCTGCGGAATTGGGCGCTTTGGCGCAAGCGGGAGATGCGGAAGCGTTGACTTTTTGGCAAAATTATGGTAGCGATTTAGGCGCAGGTTTGAGTAGTTTGGTATATGTATTGACACCGCAGGCGATCGTTCTTGGTGGTGGTGTCAGTGCTAGTTTTGAGTTTTTCTTACCAACTGTCAAGGCAGAAATTGAACGACGAGTGCTGGCTACTTCTCGCGTTGGGTTACAAATATTGCCAGCTGAGTTAGGCAATTCTGCGGGAATGGTGGGTGCAGCAAAGTTGGCATTGCAACACCA
Source organism: Tolypothrix sp. VBCCA 56010 (assembly GCF_050875635.1). Lineage (NCBI taxonomy): Bacteria > Bacillati > Cyanobacteriota > Cyanophyceae > Nostocales > Tolypothrichaceae > Tolypothrix > Tolypothrix sp. VBCCA 56010. The sequence continues at coordinate 3,728 of NZ_JBPAOH010000027.1, read as the reverse complement.
TTTGGGATGTTAGATTTATGGTTAAAACAATTCAAGCTAGAGATATCAGTCTTTACGAATTAGAAGAAAAATTTGGTTTGCAAGTTGTTACAGACACCAGCTTTTTTACAGAATGGACAGAGAATTTACCGACTCTGACTGATGGTGAAAAACAAGCGATCGCACGAGTGCAAAGCAATTATTTCAACTTGAATAAGCGCCGTCCGATGTCAGAAGAGGCGGTAAAGATGGTAATATTGTCTCCTCTACTCGATTTAGCTGGATTTTATCAACCTCCTTTTGACATTGAAACCGAGACATCTATTGAGATTTCTGCTGAAGATGAGGGCTTTGTTGTTAAAGGAAACATTGATGTCCTTGTTATTCAAAAGCGCTTTTGGGTACTTGTTATCGAATCTAAAAGCAGTAAACTTGATGTGATGGTAGCCCTACCCCAAGCACTCGCTTATATGCTTGATAACCCAAATTCTGCACAACCAACTTTTGGTTTGCTTGTCAACGGTAGGGAGTTTGTTTTTGTTAAATTAATTCAACAAGAACAACCTCAGTATGCACGGTCTTATGCGCTATCTATTGAACGCGATTCAGAATTCTACCAGGTAGTGAGTATATTGAAGCGCATAGGAAAATTAATTATTGCTCGTAGTGGGGACTTTAGTACCCAAGATAAGCGATGAATCGCTTACTACGGGTCTATGTACTAAAGCAGTACAATCATTCTGACTCACCAATCAACGTAAAAGCAGCCCAGTCTAAAGGTTGAGGATTCTGTTTCATCGTTGTCAGCATGGCTTGACGTAAAGCCGTGGCTTTATCAGTATTATGTTGAATATTTTTGTAAAATTCACTCATTAGGGATGCTGTGGGTTCGTCTGGTACTTTCCACAAAGACACCATGACGCTGGGGACACCTGCTGTAATTAAAGAACGAGATAGCCCGATTACGCCATCACCTGTAATTCTACCTCTACCAGTGTCACAAGCGCTCAAAACGACTAATTCGGCGTTTAGTTTGAGGTCTAGGATTTCGTAAGCTGTAAGTAAGCCGTTATTCGCCTCGTTTGTTTTCTGAGGATCGGGTGCAAGAGCGATCGCACCCGGTACACCCAATTGTTTATAATCATCCAATAAGCCGTGTGTGGCTAAATGCACAATTCTGGCTTTAGTCATTTTTTGAACGATCGCTGTTTTCGTCGCTTGATTGCCGATAATCGCTTTCGTGTGGAAAATACTAGCGATCGCTTTTGCCTCGGTTTCCGCACCTGGTAAGCTGGGTAATTGCTGCGGCTTCTACCCCGGTGCAAATGCCACACTAGGCATAGTAGGATTACCGACGATTAATATTTCACCATTCTTATACGTGCTGGGTGTGGAAGGGCGGGGAGACCCCGCCCCTACGCGGCGTTGGTGGGTTAAATCTAATACCTGAATTGCCGGGGCGGTGAGGATGGTATGTTTTTCAATTAAATACTTGCCGTTGGTATCTTGCAAAGCTGGGAAGGGAACGAGGAATAGGGAACCTTGGGGGATGAAAATAACGCGCTGGTTGGGGTTGGTGGGTAATAAATCGGCAATGGGTTTGATTAACAAATTGTGAAGCTGTTGAAATCGGTTTTGTGCTTGCACAGCCGGATCGTAACTCACATCAACACCGCCGCGACCTCTTGCACCTATAGATGTACGACTGGTAATTACAAAGTTGTCAAGAGTTGTATTCTCTTTTTGCCATAGGGGTTTGAGGTCAGCTTTGCGAAATGTAACTTCACCTGTAGGTTTGACTACCCAAATATATAGTTCTGATTCATTGCTTTGTGGTTTACCTTCAACTTTGAATGTATCGTAAATAATTGAATATTGAACCAAAGTTGCATTTTGCGCTTTTGCCGTTTGTTTGATTTGGGCAATAGATGGATCAAGTTGCTTATCTGCTAGAGAATTATTTGCCGATACCCGCTTATTTAGTAATTCCACAAATGCCCTCGCACGTCCCCGTTCAGCAATTTCGAGTGCTGCATCGGTTTTATTCTCAGCAATCAGGACTTGTTGTAAAGTTTGATAGGTATTTCTTTGGGTGTCAGAAATAGACACTTTGTTGATATCCTCTAATCCACCGCGTAGAGATTCCCAAACCTTGATACCTTCGATTAAAGTACTTTCTGCTAAACTAAGTTTGCCAGATTTAAACAGAGCATAGCCCAGATTGTTTAAAGCAATCCCCTCGCTTGAACGGTCTTTAATTTATCGTGCGATCGCCAACCACTGCTGTTCATATTCAATTGCTTTAGCATAGTTCCCTAGGTTGGAGTAAGCAATACCCAGACCACCCAGCGCCTTTCCCTCGCTTTGACGGTCTTTAATTTCTCGTGCGATCGCTAGAAGTTGCTGTAGGTATTCAATTGCTTTAGCATAGTTCCCTAGGTGACGGTAAGCAATACCCAGATTACCCAGTGCCTTCCCTTCGCTTTGACGATCTTTAATTTCTCGTGCGATCGCCAAGGACTGCTGTAAGTATTCAATAGCTTTAGCGTAGTTCCCTAGGGAATCATAAGCAATTCCCAGATTGCCCAGCGCCTTTCCCTCGCCTTTGCGGTCTTTAATTTCCCGGTAGATAATTAATGCTTGTTGGAAAGACTTTAATGCCGCCTCGAATTGACTGGTTTGATACTGCTGAATACCCTGTTTATTAAGTCTGTCTGCTTCAGCTTTCCGGGCATCGGTTGTTTGCGCCAACACCTGCGACACTTGGAATGGTGCAGTTAATTTGGCAGACAAAGGCATCAAAACAGCGGTGAGTAGCACAATCAAGGTGAGGCGATGGCTTTGTCGATGCATAAGTATTTCTCAGGGCGGTGTGAGTTTGATTATCTACCTAAAACATATATCTCACACTTTTTGGCTTATGCAATTTTTTATCTTATACAAAGTCGCAGAGGCGCAAAGAAGAAGGCTATTTACCCTCGTTGTTGCCTTAGAAGATAATCTAAAACGCGGTCAATGCGTTCCAATGCCGCACTGGTAGTACGCTGGAACTCTTGAAACTGTGATTTTTGTTCCTCATAACTACGGTCAAGTCGCCTTACAATCGCTTCTAAGCTTTCAGTTCGCCCATCGACACGTTCTAATATAGTGGCTTGTTGGGTAAATAGCCGTTGAGTGTGGAAGACAAACTCATCTAGTTTTCCAGACAGTTGGTCAAGTTGCGTTTGAGTTCGATTTTGAGCGGTTGTCAAGTCGTCAATACTAGAACCCAACAGGTCTAACTGTACCTGAGTTCGATTTTGAGCGGTTGTCAAGTCGTCAACTCTAGAACCCAACAGGTCTAACTGTACCTGAGTTCGATTTTGAGCGGTTGTCAAGTCGTCAACTCTAGAACCTAACAGGTCTAACTGTACCTGAGTTCGATTTTGAGCCGTTGTCAAGTTGTCAACTTTCACGCTTAGTTGGTCAAATCGTCTGGCACCTGACTCTGCATAGGTTGCTGCTGACGCGAGTAGTTGCCTTACCGCGTCAAGGTCATTTTCCACACGGTCTAATCGTTGTTCTGTGGTCATGCTGCACCCTTGCTCTTTTTGGGTGAGGGAGATTCTTGTTCTGCTACATAGTCTATAACAAATTTTAATAGGCTTTTGTTTATAGCAATTCTCGGTTACGTGAGGTACACCCGTAGGGGCACGGCACTGCCGTGCCCCTACACGCGACGATATAATGTTGTACCGCATCTGAATGGG